>JANOEW010000155.1:0-2293 GCA_031413475.1 Amaricoccus sp. | reverse complement strand
CCTGCCGCTGCGTCGGCCGGACGCCTCGCCGTCGCGCTTCTCGTCGCCCTCCTCGCCGGCTGCGCCGGGCCGGGAGCCGCCCCGACCGCCGCCTCCCGCGGCCCGGCGCCCGAGGCCGCCGTCACCACGCTCGCGCTGCGGTCCTGGCCCGCCGACGGCCCGCCCCGCGCCGTCATCCTCGCCCTCCACGGCTTCGGTGACACTGCCGAGCTCGGCTTCGACGCCGCCGCCCGCCACTGGGCCGCCCGGGGCGTCGCCGTCTACGCCCCCGACCAGCGCGGCTTCGGCGCGAACCCCAGCCGCAAGCGCTGGCCCGGCCCCGAGGCGCTCGCCGACGACGCCGTCGCCCTCGCCGCCGACCTGCGCGCCCGCCACCCCGGCCTGCCGCTGACCGTGGTCGGGCATTCCATGGGCGGCGGCGTCGCGCTCCTCGCCGCCGACCGCGGGCTTGGGGCCGACGGCCTCGTCCTCGCCGGCCCCGCCATTGCCGGCGGCCCTGCGCTCAACCCCGCGCTGCGCGCCGGGGCCTGGACCCTCGCGGCCGTCCTGCCCGAGAAGCGCTGGACCGGCGGCCGCGTCGTCCGGATCCAGCCCACCGACAACTTAGACGCCATCCGCCGCGCCCTCGCCGATCCGCGCCACTTCGGCGACCCCTCGAGCCGTGAGCTCTGGGGCCTCGTGCGCCTGATGGATCAGGCCGCCGCCGCCGCGCCCGCGGTCGCGACCCCGACGATCACCCTGATGGGCGCGAAGGACGAGGTCCTGCGCCCCGCCCGGGTCCGCGCCGTGCACGACACCATCCCCGGCGCCGCCGGTTACGTGGTCTACCCCGAGGGCTGGCACTGGCTGTTCCGCGACCGCCAGGCCGCGCTGGTCTGGGACGACGTCGCGGACTTCGTCCTGTCGGGGACCAACTAGGGCATTTTCAGCCAAAGTGGTTCCGGTTTGGCGGTTCGAAAATGCCCTGACTCTATGGGACGGACCAAAATCCCGGTTCAGTCTGATCCTTTTTGTTCTAGGACTGGAGTGCGCCCTTTTCGCTGGACAGGATCACGCGGCGGTTTTGACAGGGGTGCGGGTGTTGCGGTCCTCGAACTGGATGGGGCTGAGATAGCCCAAGGCGGAGTGTAGTCTGCGGGTGTTGTAGACCTCGTCGATGAATCGGGGAAGGTCGGCGAATCGGGGAAGGTCGGCGGCGACATCCTCGTAGCTGTCATACTCGGCGAGGTAGACGGCCTCGACCTTGAGGGTCTTCATGAAGCTTTCGGCTTTCGCGTTGTCATAGGGATTGCCGCGACGGCTCATCGAGCCGAGGAAGCCGTAGGCGTCGAGCAATGCGCGGTGTTTCTCCGAAACGTATTGCGATCCGCGGTCGGTGTGGAAAATACAGCCCGGCAGCGGTCGCCGCAGCGCCACCGCCCGCTCGAGCGCGGCGATGGCGTGCCGGGCGTCGAGCGTGCGGCCGATCGCGTAGCCGACGACGCGGCGCGACCAGGCGTCGAGAATGACCGCGACGTAGACGAAGCCGGTGGCGATGGCGACGTAGGTCAGGTCCGCCACCCAGAGTTGGTCGGGGCCATGGACCTCGAAGTTCCGGGCGACGAAAGGGTAGATCGGTCCGTCATGGTCGCTGTCGGTTGTGCGGGTGAAGCGCCGTCTTCTCCGCGGGTTGAGGTCGTGCTCGCGCATCAGCCGGCGGACCTTCTTGGCGTTGACGACAAGGCCGCGGTGGCGCAGCTCGGCGCCGACGCGACGGTAGCCGTAGCATTCGAACTCGTCAGTGATTGCCCGGATCCCCGCGACGATCTCGTCGTCGGACAGCCTGACCTCCGGCGCGGCGTAGAAGGTGGAACGCGACAGCCCCATCAGTACGCACCCCCGTTCGATGGAGAGGCCTCGGGGCCGCTCGTCCCGGATGTAGGCGCGCTTCTCGGTGACCGTGCGTTTTTCGGAGCCCCCTTTAGAAACTCGATCTCGCGCGCCTGACGGCCGACCAGGCGCTCGAGTGCGGCGATCCGCGTCTCGTATTCGCCGAGCAGCTCGGCCGACGCCATGTCCTGGTCGAGCGAACCGGCCTCCGCCTTCTCGACCCAGATCCGGATCAGGTTGCGAGACAGGTCATGGCGTCGGCCGAGCGCGTGAAGCGTCTCCCCGGCGTGGTACTCGGCAACGACCTGACGCTTGAAGTCGATGCTGTGGCTGCGGTGTCTGGGCATGGGCCTTCTTCCTCAGAAAGCCCGCCCCCGGTCAATCGCGCGCCGCTCAATCTGTCCAATCCGAGGGGCGCACTCCA
>JANOEW010000154.1:0-2870 GCA_031413475.1 Amaricoccus sp. | reverse complement strand
CCATCGCCACACCGAGCGCCACGAGGAAGATCATGCGGTCCCCTAGTCGGGCAGGCGGGCCGGCGCAAGGTGCGCTTGCCGGCGCCCGGGCGCGCGGCTACGGTCCGCGCCGACCCCGAACGCCGAGGACGGACCCCATGGACGACATCATCGAGGACGAGGCTGCCACCACGCAGTACAAGGTCACCGCCGCCGAGTTGCGGGCGTTCGTCGAGCGCTACGAGCGGCTCGAAGCCGAGAAGAAGGACGTGGCCGACCAGGCGAAGGAAGTGCTCGCCGAAGCGCGCGCCCGCGGCTACGACGTGAAGGTGCTGAAGAAACTGATCATGCTCAGGAAGCGCGAACCCGCCGACGTGAGCGAGGAGGAAGCGATCCTCCAGCTCTACCGCGACGCGCTCGGCATGTGAACGCGGCGCTCCCGCGCCCGACCGACCCGTGGGACGCGGCGCGCAGCCGGGTGATGCGCGCGGTGCGCGGTCGCGACACCGGGCCGGAGCGGGCGCTGCGTCGGATGCTGCACGCGCTGGGCTACCGGTTCCGTCTGCATCGCGCCGATCTGCCCGGCCGGCCCGATCTGGTCTTTCCGGGGCGGCGCGCGGCGATCTTCGTGCACGGATGCTTCTGGCACGGCCACGACTGTTCGCGCGGCGCCCGCGCGCCGAAGCGCAACGCGCGTTACTGGGGCGCCAAGATCGCGCGCAACGTGGCCCGGGACGCCGAGGCGCAGGCGGCGCTGAAGGCGCTGGCGTGGCGGACGCTCGTCGTCTGGGAATGCGAAATGAAGCCATCCGCCACGCTGGAGACGGCGTTGCGCGCGTTCCTCGGAGCGCCCGGCGGCGACGCGGGCCGGACCCCGGACTGCGGCGAAGGGGCGGGCCGCTGACCCTCGACGAAACCCGGCGAAAGCTGCGCAGGGACGGCCCGTTCCTGCGCCGACCCTACTACGCGATGCGGCCGCGGCTCTGGCGCGAACCGCTCGCCATGCTCGATGCGCGCTCCATGGTCGCGCACGCGGACCGCTACGTCTACCTGCGGGTGCCGAAGGCGGCCAACAGCACCGTGCTCGGCGCTCTGCTGACGCACTATCCGCAGCCGGGCCTCGACCCCGCGGATGTCGACCGGGCAAAGCGCGCTGTCGTGCATTTCAGCGACCTCGGGGTCGGCGGCCTCGCCGCGGTCCGAAGCTACTTCGTGTTCACGGTGGTGCGAAATCCCTACGCCCGCACGCTGTCGGCTTACTTGGACAAGTTTCGCCCCGACGATCGGCGACTGGATCGTTTCGGGGCACGGGTCGCGGCGTTCGACGACGGCGAGGTGACGTTCCGCGGCTTCTGCCGCTATCTTGCGGCAGGGGGTGAAGCGGAGAACGCCCATTGGATGCGGCAGACCCGGCTGACCGGGCTGGCGGACCGGATCGGGTTCGTCGGACGGGTCGAATCGCTGGAGAGCGACATCCGGCACATCCTCGGCCGGATCGGCGGGCGCGACGCCGAGGCGATCCCGCGGGCGGGCCCGCCGCCGACCGGGGCGGCGCGCCGGTTGCACGAGCACTACGACGACGAAACCCGGCGAATCGTCGAGGCGGTCTATCGGGTCGATTTCGAGGCCTTCGGCTACCGTCCGGGCGCCGTCTGAGCGCGGCGGCGGCGTCCGCTAGGGCGTTTTCAGCCAAAGTGGTTCCGGTTTGGCGGTCAGAAAATGCCCTACCTCTATGAATCAGAGCAAAATCCTAGGATCAGACTGATTCAGTCTGATCCGTTTTTGCTCCGGCGGCCATCGTATCAGTGCGCCGCAGGCCGCAGCTCCGGAAACCGCGTGGTCTCGAACCGCCCGCCCGGCAGCGCCGGGTATTGTTCGGGCCAGCGCCGCAGCCGCGCCAGGATCTGGTCGCGCGCAGCGCAGGCCCCCGCCACGACCGCCCCGTGGCCGCCGTCGGTCTGCCCCGGCGCCGGAACGATCTCCGGTCCGAGTTCGATGCGGTAGCGCGCGAACGGCTCCAGCTCGACCGCCGCCAGGGTGAACAGCGGCGCGCCGTGCCGGATCGACAGGCCGAGCGCGGTGGTGGACAGGCTGAAGCGCCCGCGCGGTCCGAACGGCAGCTCGACGAAGCCGGACCCGGAGAACACGCCGTTGGTCATCGTCACCACGCCGCCCGCCTTCAGCGCCCGGAGCACGCGGCGCAACACGTCGGCGGTCTCGTCGGCGCCGAACACCAGCCGCTCGGCGAGGTAGCGGTTCTCGGCCCGCAGGTGCCGTGGGTTCAGCATCGCCAGGCCGAAGCCGGTGAACGACACCCCGTGCAGGTGCGCGCTGACGTGGCGCGGCGCGAAGCCCGCCGCGGCGAGCGCGCGCTTGGCGATGATCGGCCCGGCGCAGGTCTCGTCCACCCAGACGATCGCCCCGCGTCCGCGCGCGAGCGCGGCGCGCAGCCGGTCGACGTCGTCGGGGTCGAAGTCGATCGCGCCGGGCGACCGGCCGGCGGCCTCGGCGGCGTAGAGCATCTGCTGGCGAAAGAAGCTGGCGCGCCCGCCGAGGAAAATCTGCTCCGCCGCCGCCGGGTCGTCCAGTCCGAGCGCGGCGGCGAGCCCGGTCCGGACGTTGCCGCGGGCGCCGCCGCCGCCCTTGACCCGCGTCCGTCGACTGATCGACGAATACATGAGTCTCACGGTTGAACAGTTTTTTCGAAAGACAGTGGTCGAAATGGATCAAATGCCGCGCACCGGCATTTACGCAGAGCTGCGAAAGGAGCTGATGAGTCAGGTGATCAGCGACGAGCAATACCGCAAAGACAGCAAGTTGCGATCGGTGATCAGCCCCACCGGCGACAACGAGGAGTACACCCATCGCATCGGGTTTTTGAAGAAGTTCTG
>JANOEW010000153.1:0-2177 GCA_031413475.1 Amaricoccus sp. | reverse complement strand
GTCGCCGATCAGCGCCGCGTATTTCGTCTGAGCGTCGGCATCGCGCCGGCGGGACTGGAGATCGGCGAACTTCACGGTCGCGTCGCGCAGGCCCCGCAGGTAGACGTTGAGGAACACCCGCGCCCGCGAGAGGTCGCGCGGGTCCGCCTCGACCATGCGGAAGACTTCGCGGGCCTGGTCGCACAGCCGCTCCACGCGGCCCTCCAGCCTCCGGTCGCCGAGCCGGGCGGCGGCGGCGATAATGTCGCGCACCAGGGTTTCGGCCTGGTCGATCGCCCGGGCCACACGCTCGGTGGCCGACGCGTCGGCGCCCTCGATCCCCTTCTTCTTCATCGGGTCGAGCCCGAACGCGGCGATCTGCGCGAGCCCGGCGACCGCGCCGAAGGCGACCGCGCCGAATAGGCCCTGACCGAGGCTGACGGCGCCGACCGCACCGACGGCCAGACCGGTGAGAACGGCCGCGAAGAGCTTGCGCGGCATGGCGGGCGGGCGCGCGACCGTGCGCGCGTCGAACGCCGCCTCGGCGCGGAGGCCTTCGTTGAGCAGCCACGCCGCCAGCGTCAGCGCGCCGAAGCCGCCGAGTTCGGCCAGCATCTCGAGCGCATCGCCCCGGCCGATCGCGCCGAGGCCGGCAAACAGCAGCGGCAGCGGCAGGACGTACATCAGTCGTGCGCGGATGCTAACCCGAGCTGCCGGGCGGCCCCGGAACGGCTCGGGCGGCGGCGCGCCTTCAGGCGCGCGAACCGCCCCAGGCGAGTGCCTGCCGCCGAAACGCTGCGCGGCCATCAGAAGAGGTCCATCGCCCCCAGCGCGCCGAAGCCGGTGGCGAGCACGATGGCGGCGAGAACGACGAAGGCCAGAATCTGCAGGCTGGATGACATGTGGCCGGCTTTTCTTTGTTTCGGAGCGTGCGGCGAACATAGTCGGCTGCGCGCGGGCTTACCAGCCCTGCGCCCAAGCGGCTCGGGTTGGCTCGGGGACAAGGCGCTTTTTTCGTGGCACGATTCGCGGTAGAAAGTTGCGGACAATTTTCGTGTCTCGATGCCGTGCGGTCGTGAGGGGCGAAGCGTGTCGACGTCGGCGCATGACGCGCCGGAGGCTGACTTGAGGGTTGTCTCGAATGGCAAAAGGCACGGTCAAGTGGTTCAACACCGAGAAGGGCTATGGGTTCATCCAGCCCGCGGACGGGGGAAAGGACCTCTTCGTCCACATCACGGCCGTGCAGGCGGCGGGCCTGCAGACGCTGAAGGACAACCAGTCCGTCGAATACGAGTTGATCGACGGCCGCGACGGGCGCAAGAGCGCCGGCGAACTCAAGATCTAGTCTTCACGCCATCTAGTCTTCACGCTGCGGCGGGGTCCGCGCGGCGATGGCGCCGCGTCGCGCGCCGCGCCGAGGCCGAGCTGTTCGCGCAGAACCTTCGGCCGGATTTCCTCCACGGCCCCGGGTTCCAGGTCGCCGAGCTGGAACGGGCCGTAGGAAATGCGGATCAGCCTGCTCACGCTGAGGCCCAGCGTCTCCAGGGCGCGGCGGACCTCGCGGTTGCGGCCCTCGCGCAGGCCCACGGTCAGCCAGACGTTGGCGCCCTGCTGGCGGTCGATCGTCACGCTCATCGGGGCGAAGCGTTCGCCGTCGACGGTGATCCCCCGGCGCAGCGGCTCGAAGGCGGCGTCGTCGGGGGCGCCGCGGGCGCGGACGCGGTATTTGCGCACCCAGCCGGTGGAGGGAAGCTCGAGCCGGCGTTTCAGCGCGCCGTCGTTGGTCAGGAGCAGCAGCCCCTCGGTGTCGTAGTCCAGGCGACCCACCGGATAGACGTACTCGCGGACGCCTACCAGAAGGTTCAACACCGTCGGCCGACGCTGCGGATCCGACCGGGTGGAGACGAACCCCTTGGGCTTGTTCAGCAGGAGATAGCGCCTGCGTTCGGCCCCCTTGACGCGGCGGCCGTCCACACGGATGTCATCGGCGTCCGCGTCGGCCTTGGTGCCCAATTCCAGGACCGTGACGCCGTTCACAGACACGCGGCCCTCGGCCATCAAGGTCTCGGCGGCCCGGCGCGACGAAACGCCAGCCTGGGACAAGATCTTCTGGAGTCGCTGCTGCATCAGGCTCTATGCTATCGCCCAATAGGAGGTCTGATGACTCGATCTCTGTTTGCTGGCGACTTGGGCCGTGT
>JANOEW010000152.1:0-1539 GCA_031413475.1 Amaricoccus sp. | reverse complement strand
GATGGTGCTCGCCTATGCCACCGACCTCGCCACAGGTCAGTCGCGGGATTTTGCGCTTCGTTCCTGCGTGCTCGCCATGCGGCTCGCCACGGCGCTGCACCTCGACACGGCCGAACGGCGCAAGGTCTATCATCAGGCGATCCTGCGCTACATCGGCTGCAACGCCGACACTCACCTGCTCGCCTCTGCCTTCGGCGACGAGATCGCGCTCCGCCAGGACCTCGCGGTGACCGACCTCGGCAGCCACACCGAACTCGGGGCTGTCTTCGTCCGCGCCTTCACCCGCGTCTTCGCCGACCTGCCCCCCGACCAGCTGAAGCAGGCCGTGCAGCAGGGTCTCGCCGAGGCGATCCAGGTCAGCGTCCCCATCCTCGCTGGCCACTGCGAGGTCGCGCAGCGGATCGGCGCGCGCATCGGCCTCGACGCCGAGATCCTCGAGAACCTCGGCCAGCTCTACGAGCGCTGGGACGGGCACGGGTTGCCACGGGGGCTGAAGGGCTCCGACGTCAGGCTGCCGGTTCGGCTGGTCACCCTGGCCCAGGACGTGATCGCGTTGAATGAGGCAAACGGCTTCGAGGCGATGAGCGAGGCGATCGGCAGGCGCCGCGGCGGCGCCTACGAGCCGGAGCTCGCCGACCTCTTCCTCGCCGACGCCGACCGTCTACTCGCCGGGATCGGAGATACGGTCGACCGCGAAACGATCCTCGCGCTCGAGCCGACGCCGCATGCCTTCCTCGAAGCGGCGGCCTGCGAGGAGGCGTTCCTCGCGATCGCCGACATGATCGACATGCGCATGCCGTTCACCTTCGGTCACTCACGCGCGGTCGCCGGGCTCGCCAGTGCGGCGGGCGGGTGCATGGGCCTGCCAGAGGACGACGTCCGCGCCATCCGCTGGGCCGGCTTCGTCCACGACATCGGAGAGCTCGCCGTGCCGGTGTCGACCTGGCTGAAGGCGGCGCGTTTCTCGCCGCGTGAGGCCGATGCCGCGCACCTGCATCCCTACCATGGCGAGCGCGCGCTCGCGGCACTTGGGGGGGACGGACAGCCCCTCGCCGCGCTCGTATTGCGGCATCACGAGCGCCTCGACGGTAGCGGCTACCATCGCTACGCTACGGCCCCCGACCTCTCGCCGGCGGCCCGGATTCTCGCCGCCGCCGAGGCCTACCAGACCGCGATCGAGGAACGGCCGCACCGACCGGCATCAAGCGCCGGCGCCGCCGCGGCCAGCCTGCGGTCTCTCGTGGCCGAGGGCAAGCTCTGCCCCGACGGCGCCCAAGCAGTGCTCACGGCCGCCGGACAAGAGTCGCGCCGCACGGTGCCCGCTCGGCTCGACGGCCTCACCCCACGCGAAATCGAGGTGCTTCGGTTGATAGCGGCGGGTCATACCGCGAAAGAAGCGGCGCGACTCTTGAACATCTCGCCCAAAACCGCCGACAACCACATCCAGAATCTCTACTCCAAGATCGGTGTATCGACCCGAGCCGGCGCGGTTCAAGCCGCGTTTTGCCCACAATCAAACTCCTCGCCGAATCAATTGGA
>JANOEW010000151.1:0-2486 GCA_031413475.1 Amaricoccus sp. | reverse complement strand
CAAGACCGCCTACGGCGACCGCGCCCCGGAGATCTGGGAAGGCCTCGCGCCGCGCATCCTCACCGTCACGCCGGGCTGGTCCGAAGCCTACGGCCTGTTCCTCGACGGCGAAGTCGACATGGCGCTGGCCTACACCACCTCGCCGGCCTACCACCTGATCGCCGAGGACGACGCCGGCAAGCGCGCCGCGCTCTTCGACGAGGGCCACTACCTGCAGATCGAGGTGGCCGGGATCACCGCGGCTTCGGATCAGCCCGAGCTGGCCAGCGCCTTTCTCGACTTCATGCTCACGGACGGCTTCCAGTCGGTCATCCCGACGACGAACTGGATGTATCCGGCGCGTCTGCCCGCAGGCGGCCTGCCCGCCGGGTTCGAAACGCTGGCCGTGCCGACGAAGCCGCTGCTGCTGTCCGCGGAGGCCGCCCGCGACGGCCGCGACGCTGCGCTGAACGAATGGCTGCGCGCGCTCAGCCGCTAAGCGTCGGCGTCGGGGTCGCCGGCGGCCTGTCGCTCGGCCTCGTCGCCGCGCTGACGCTGGGCACGCTGGCCGCGCTGGCGCTGCGCGCCGAACCCGGCCGCGGCCTCGGCCCCGCCGACTGGGCCGCGGTGCGCTTCACCCTTGTCCAGGCGGTGATCTCGGCGGCGCTGAGCCTCGCGCTCGCGGTCCCCGTCGCGCGCGCGCTGGCGCGCCGCCGCTTCCCCGGACGGGCGCTGATGCTGACGCTGCTCGGGGCGCCGTTCCTGCTGCCGGCCATCGTCGCGGTGTTCGGCCTCGTCGCGATCTGGGGCCGCGGCGGGCTGGTCAGCGCCGCACTGACGCCCTTCGGCCTCGGCCCGCTCGACATCTACGGGCTGCGCGGCGTGGTGCTGGCGCATGTGTTCTTCAACCTGCCGCTCGTCGTCCGGCTGACGCTCCACGGCTGGGCCACGATCCCCGCCGAGCAGTTCCGCCTCGCCGCCCAGCTCGGCTTCGGCCCGGGCGACGTGTTCCGGCGCATCGAGGCGCCGATGCTGCGCGCGGTCCTGCCGGGCGCCTTCGTGCTGGTGTTCCTGCTGTGCATGACCTCGTTCGCCGTGGCGCTGACCCTCGGGGGCGGCCCGCGCGCCACCACGATCGAGCTCGCGATCTACCAGGCGATCCGCTTCGACTTCGACCTCGGCCGCGCCGCGCTGCTGGCGCTGATCCAGTTCGGGCTCTGCGCCGCCGCCGCGGTCATCGCGCTCCGCGCCGCCTCGGACGCCGGCTTCGGGGCCGGTCTCGGCGCGCCCGTCCGCCGCTGGGACGCCGCCCGGCCGGGACTGCGCGCGCTCGACGCCGCGACGCTGCTGGCGCTGGCGCTGTTTCTCGGCCTGCCGCTGACCGCCGTTCTCGTCCGCGGCCTGCCCGGTCTCAGCGCGCTCCGAAGCCAGGTCTGGTCCGCGGCCGGCCTCAGTCTGACCGTCGCGCTCGCCTCCTCGGCGTTGGCCCTCGGCCTGAGCCTCGGCCTCGCCGGGCTGATCGACGCCCGCAAGGCGCGCGGCCGCGGGCGAGCGCTCGAGGCCTTCGGCCTGCTCGGCCTCGCCGCCTCGCCGTTCGTCATCGGGACCGGGCTGTTCATCGTGCTGCACCCTATCACGAATCCCTTCGCCCTTGCGGCCCCGGTCACCGCCTGCGTCAACGCCGTCATGGCGCTGCCCTTCGTGCTGCGCAGTCTGCTGCCCGCCCTCGACCGTGCGCGCCGCGTCGACGGCCGCCTCGCCGACAGCCTCGGAATCGGCGGCGCCGCCCGGTTCCGCCTGGTGACCTGGCCGCACCTGCGCCGCCCCGCCGGCTTCGCCGCCGGTCTGGCGGCGGCGCTGTCGATGGGCGATCTCGGGGTGATCGCGCTGTTCGCTCCGCCGGAGGTCGCCACGCTGCCGCTGCTGATGCAGCGCCTGATGGCGGCCTATCGCGGCGAGGCGGCGGCGGCCGTGGCGCTGGTGCTGGCGGCCCTGACGCTGGCTCTGTTCTGGGCCCTCGACCGATGGGGGCGGGCGTGACGCTGCGCCTCGACGCGCTGGAGGTCGCCCAAGACGACTGGCGCCTGACCGCCGACCTGGCCGTGGATGTCGGCAGCGCCACGGCGATCATCGGCCCCTCCGGCGCCGGCAAGAGCACGCTGCTCGCCGCCATTGCCGGGTTCCTCGCGCCCACGCGGGGCCGCGTGCTGTGGCAGGGCCGCGACCTCGGGCCGCTCGGCCCCGCCGACCGGCCGGTGACCCTGCTGTTCCAGGAGCACAACCTGTTCTCCCACCTGACCGCCGCGCAGAACGTCGGCCTCGGGCTGCGGCCCGACCTGCGCCTCGACCGCGCCGGGTGGGACCGGGTCGACGCCGCGCTCGCCGCAGTCGATCTCGCCGGGCTTGGGGCGCGCCGCCGCCCGCCGCCATTCGCGCGGAGGAACGTTGAAGCCTAAGCGCGTGGTCTCATTGCCGAAACCGACATCGTAGAGATAGCAACCGACGGT
>JANOEW010000150.1:0-1783 GCA_031413475.1 Amaricoccus sp. | reverse complement strand
CGCCGCGGGCGGCGGCGTGGTGTTCATCTCGCATATCCTCGGTGAGGTGCTGTCGGCGACCGACCGCATCGTCGTGATGAAGGACGGCGCCGTGGTCGCGGATCGCCCGGCCGCCGCCTTCGACGAAGCGGCGCTGGTCGCGGCGATGGGCAGCACGCTACGCGAGCGCGACCGGCCGGACCGCGCCGCGCCGACCGGCGCGCCGGTGCTGCGCAGCCGCGTCGGCGCCGCCGGCTTCGAGGCGCGCCGCGGCGAGATCGTCGGGCTCGCCGGCCTCGCCGGGCACGGCCAGACCGACCTGCTGCGCGCGCTCTACCACGCCGGCTCCCGCGACTGGCGCGGCGCGCGTGACCCTGCGGTCGCCTTCGTGGCCGGCGACCGCATCGCCGACGGCGTCCTGCCGCTGTGGTCGATCCTGTGGAACACGTCGCTGGCGGTCCTGCCCGACCTCACGCGCCGGCTCGTCGTCGACCGCCGGGCCGAGGCCGCGTTCGGCGCCGCGTGGCGCGAGCGCATGGGCATCCGGACCGACGACATGGCGAACCCGATCCTGTCTCTCTCGGGCGGCAATCAGCAGAAGGCGTTGTTCGCCCGCGCGCTCGGCGCCCGCGCGCCGGTGGTGCTGATGGACGACCCGATGCGCGGCGTCGACATCGGCACCAAACAGGAAGTCTACGTCCGGCTGCGCGCCGAGGCCGACGCCGGCCGCACCTTCGTCTGGTATTCCACCGAGATGGAGGAGATCTGCCTCTGCGACCGCGTCTACGTGTTCGCGGGCGGCGCGATCGCCGCCGAACTCGCCGGCGCGGAGGTGCGCGAGGCCGCGATCCTCGCCGCGTCGTTCCAGGGCGCGGCGGCGTGACCCGGCTGGTGGGCGCCGACGCGCTGCGGCTGCTGGTGCCGCTGGCGTCGTTCGCGGCACTGCTGGCCGCCACGTTCTGGCTGCAACCGCGCGCGATGAGCTATCTGGGGCTCAACCTCCTGTTCAACCTCGCGGTGCCGATCGCGCTGGCGACCATCGCGCAGATGCTGATCATCGCGGTCAACGACCTCGATCTGGCGATCGGCTCCTTCGTCAGCTTCGTCGCCTGCGTTGCGGCGACGTTCCTGGTCGAGACGCCGCTGCTCGGGCTCATGATCCTGGCGGCGGCGGTCGGCGTGCACGCGCTGGTCGGGGTGATGATCCATCTGCGCGGCCTGCCCTCGATCGTGGTCAGCCTCGGGATGAGCTTCGTCTGGGCGGGGCTGGCGGTGCTGCTCCTGCCGGCACCCGGTGGGACCGCGCCCGAGTGGGTCCGCGCGATCATGACCGTGCGGCCGCCGCTGATGCCGATGGCGATCGCGGCGAGCCTGATCATCGCGCTGGTCGCGCATCTGCTGGTGATGCGCTCGAGCTTCGGCGTGGCGCTGCGCGGGGTCGGCGGCAACGAGCGGTCGATCGAGCGCGCCGGCTGGTCGGTGGCGCGGCTGCGTGGCGGCGCCTATGCCCTCGCCGGGGTGTTCGGCGTGCTGGCCGGCGTCACGCTCGTCGGGCTCACCACCTCGGCGGACGCCAACATCGCGCTGCGCTACACGCTTCTGTCGATCGCCGGGGTGATCCTCGGCGGCGGCGAGTTCACCGGCGGGCGGGTCTCCGCCGCCGGGGCGGTCGTGGGCGCGCTGACGCTGACGCTGGCGGGCTCGTTCCTGACCTTCCTGCGGCTGTCGCCCGACTGGCAGATCGGGGCGCAGGGCGCGATCCTGATCATCGTGCTGGGCTTGCGACTGGTGTTGAACCGGCTGG
>JANOEW010000149.1:0-12655 GCA_031413475.1 Amaricoccus sp. | reverse complement strand
CGGCGTGCCACCAAGCAGCCAGGCCGGGCGGCTGCTCGCGGGTGGTGGCGATGGGCCCCGCCCTCGGTTATCGCACCGTGGCCGAGGGGACCGAGACCGAGACCGAGCGGCGATGCCGTCCGGCTGGGGCTGCGACTACGGCCAGGGCTACCTGTTCGCACGGCCGATGAGCGGCGAAGACCTGCTGGCTTGGAGCGCCGCGCGCGACCCGGAAGCGGCGCTGCGCCGGGCCTGATGACCCGGCGCTCGCCGTAGCTCGACCGTGGCGCGCCCGATGCGGCGGGCGGCGTCAGCGCTTGGAGAACTGGAAGCTGCGGCGGGCCTTGGCGCGGCCGTACTTCTTGCGCTCGACGACGCGGCTGTCGCGGGTCAGGAAGCCGGCCGCCTTGAGCGCGGCGCGCAGCGACGGCTCGTAGAGCTGCAGCGCCTGGCTGACGCCGTGCTTGACGGCGCCCGCCTGGCCCGACAGGCCGCCGCCCTTGACGGTGGCCATCACGTCGAACTCGCCGGCGACGCCGGCCACTGAGAACGCCTGTCCGATCACCATCTGCAGCACCGGCCGGGCGAAGTATTCCGCCATCGGCTTGCCGTTGACGGTGACCTTGCCCGAACCCGGCTTGATCCAGACGCGGGCGACCGACTCCTTGCGCTTGCCGGTGGCGTAGGCGCGGCCGAGGCCGTCGCGCTGCGGCACACGCGCGGGCGCGGCTTCGGCCGCGGGCGCCCCGACGCCGACGGCGTCCTTGAGCTGGTCGAGCGAGGTGAGGGTGTCGGCCATGGTCAGGCGCTCCGGGTGTTCTTCGGGTTGAGCGCGCCGACGTCCAGCGCCTCGGGGTTCTGCGCGGCGTGGGGATGGTCGCCCCCGGCGTAGATCTTGAGGTGGCCCATCTGCTTGCGCGAGAGCGGGCCGCCGGGCAGCATGCGCTCGACCGCCTTCTCGATCACCCGCGTGGGGTGCTTGCCCTCGAGGATCTGGCCGGCGGTGCGGTGCTTGATCCCGCCCGGGAAGCCGGTGTGCCAGTAGTATTTCTTGTCGGCGCGCTTGTTGCCGGTCATCTGCACCTTTTCGGCGTTGATGACGATGATGTGGTCGCCCATGTCCATGTGAGGCGTGAACGTCGGCTTGTGCTTGCCGCGCAGCCGCATGGCGACCAGCGACGCGAGCCGGCCGAGCACGACGCCCTGCGCGTCGATCACGATCCACTTCTTGTCGATGTCCGCCGCTTTGGCGCTGAAGGTCTTCATGGGGCGGTGCCTCGTCTCTCGGCGACCGGGCGGATCGTCGCCGTGGTCGGGATCAAGCGCGGTTCATGGACGAGATTCGCGCCGGCGTCAACCGCGAGTGGGCCAATTTATGCAAGCGAATTGAGATCGTTGTGTATGCGGTATCAAAATACCCCATCGCGTGCCGGTGCGATCGCCTCGATCGCGCCCGTCGCCTTGAGCACGCCATAGAGGGCAATGAGCGCGAGGATCGTCCAGAGGACGCGGCGGGCGCGTGGCGCCCGGGCGAACAGCGCGGCCACCGCGACGAGGAGCATGAAGACGAAGAGGAACCGAAGCATGTGATTCAGTATGCCGGCGCGGCGCGGGCCTGCAAGGCCCGGCGAGCGTGGACTCTGGCGTGGACTCGGGCGCGGCCGTCGCCTATGGAAAGCGGCCCGCGGTCGTCCAGCGAAGGCCCCCGAGATGCCCCAGGACGCGCCGCTCCGGTCCGATCCGCGGTCCGCTTTGCCCGCCGGCCCCGCGCGCAGTCCGGAGCGCCTCGCGGTCGATATCGCCCTGCATCTCGCGCTGCTCGCAGTATTTGCCTATCTCGCGCTGGATCTGTTTCGGCCGTTCATCGGGCTGGCGCTCTGGACCGCGGTGATCGCCGCGACGTTGCATCCGGCCTACCGCGCGCTGCGGATGCGGCTGGGCGGGCGGGCGCGCCTCGCCGCGGCGCTGGTGACGCTCGGCGCCGTGGCGGTCGTGTTCGGGCCGATCGCGATGCTGGCGGCGAGCCTCGTCGAGTCCGCGGAATGGCTGACGGCGAAGGCGCATTCGGGCGCGATCACGATCCCGACGCCGCCGCAGCGGGTGCTCGATCTGCCGTTGGTGGGCAGGGTGATCGCGTCGAACCTGGACCTGGCGAGGACCAACTCCGAAGAGTTTCTCGCGCGCTATGGCCGCGCGCTGCTCGGAGCTGGCGAGGCGGCGGCGCGGCCGGCGATCCATGCCGCCGAGAGCGCCGGTGTGATCCTGGTGGCGGTGGCGCTGGCGGGGTTCCTGCTCGTGCCGGGCGAGCGGCTCGGCGTCGCGCTGCAGGGCGCGACGCGACGTTTTTTCGGCGAGCGCGGCGTGCGCTTCGTCGACGTTGCGGGCGCGACGGTACGCAACGTCGCGCGTGGCGTGATCGGGGTGGCGGTGATCCAGGCGCTCGCCGTCGGCGTTGCGCTGATCCTGGCCGGCGTGCCGGCGGCGGGGGTGCTGACCATGGCGGCGCTGGTGCTGGCGATCGTGCAGATCGGCGTCTTGCCGGTCGTGCTGCCGGTGATCGCCTGGGCCTGGTTCGCCAAGGACGGGACGACGGCTGCGCTTTTGACCGCGTATCTGATCCCGGCCGCGTTGATCGATCTCCCGCTCAAGCCGCTGATGCTCGGCAAGGCCTTGACGACGCCGGCGCTGGTCATCGTCGCGGGCGTCGTCGCCGGCACGGTGAGCTACGGATTGATCGGGCTGTTTCTCGGGCCGATCCTGCTGGCGATCGCCTACGAGGTTGTCCGGGTCGAGGTCTTCGCCGCGCCGCCGCCAAACGCGGACCCGACGGGCGAGGACGGCTGAAGGCCGGTCGAGGCGGTGGCGGTGGTGAGTTATGCTACGACGGCCCGACGCGGCGCTGCGGCGGCGGGATCGAGTAGGTCAGGCTGGCCCGGGCCACGGGTTCGGAGACGCCCTCGGAATGGATCAACACATCGCCGACCGCGAGACTGCGGCCGAGCTTGAGAATCCGCGCCTCGGCGCTGAGGCCGCCGGGCGCGGGCTTTCGCAGGAAGTCGATGGCGCAGTTGGTGGTGACGGTCAGCGGTTCGGGGCCGATCATCGCGAGGATGGCGATGAAGAAGGCGCAATCGGCGAGCGCGAACATGGCCGGGCCCGATACGGTGCCGCCGGGCCGCAGGTCGGCGTCGCGGGCGGTCATGGCGACGACGGCGCCGAAAGGTTTCAGCGCGCGGATTTCGAATCGACCGGAGACCTGGGAGAAGACCTGCTCGAGAAAGGCCTCCAACTCGGCAATGCTCATCTGCAGCGGCATGGGGGTCTTCCGGTGACGGGCGATATCTGCAAACTGTCGTGGCGCGCGGCGGATCGCAAGGGGAGGCGCGGATGGACGAGGGGCTGGTGCTGCGCGCCGACGACGGCGCGGTCGCAACGCTGACGCTGAACGACCCGGGCCGGCTGAACGCGCTGTCGGCGCCGATGATCGAGGCGCTGCAAACGTCGCTCGACGCCGTGGCGGGCGACCGGACCGTCCGGGTGGTGATCCTTCGCGGCGCCGGGCGCGTGTTCTGCGCGGGGCACGACCTGCGGGAGATGACCGCGGCGCGGCAGGCCGAGGACGCAGGCCGCGGGTTCTTCGAGGCGCTGTTCGCGCAATGCGCCCGGCTGATGACGGCGCTGCCGCGGCTGCCGCAGCCGGTGATCGCCGAGGTCCACGGGGTGGCGGCGGCGGCGGGCTGCCAGTTGGTGGCGTCCTGCGACCTGGCGGTCGCGGCGGAGGGGGCGCGGTTCGGGGTGAACGGGGTGAACATCGGGCTGTTCTGCTCCACCCCGATGGTGGCGCTGACCCGCAACCTCGGGCGCAAGGCGGCGTTCGAGATGCTGACCACGGGGGAGTTCGTCGAGGCGGGCGAGGCGCGGTGGCTGGGGCTGGTCAACCGGGTGGCCGCGCCGGAGCGGCTTGGGGAGGAGACCCGGGCGCTGGCCGCGACCATCGCCGGCAAGCTCGGGCCGGTGGTGGCGATCGGCAAGCGGGCGTTCTACGAGCAGGCGGAGCTGGGGCTCGAGGCGGCTTATGCCCATGCGGGGGCGGTGATGGTGCGCAACATGCTGCGCGAGGACACCGCCGAGGGGATCGAGGCCTTTCTCGACAAGCGCCCGCCGGCGTGGCGGCAGTAGGGCGCGCCTGCGCATTCGGGCGCCGTTGACGGGGCAAGTCCGCGGCCCGACCGCTTTCCTTCGGGGATGGACGTTTAGGATGAAGGCGTCGGCACCTGGGTCAGCCATCGAGCGCGGCCGGGGCCGCGCGGCGGCCATTGCCGCCACAATGAGCGCGCAGGTGCGCGCAAGGTTTGTAATTGGCGTGCGCGCGTTCGCGCACGCCGACTGCTCTCCAGGTTAGCAAACCTATATGAAACAATGCGCGAAACTGGCGACGGCGCTCAGCCGCGGGCGATCTTCTGGGGCCGGGGGTAGAGCGCGGCGAATCGGGCGTGCAGAATGAGCACGAAGAGCGCGACGGCCGCGAACTGGTGGACGATGGCGACCTGCCAGGGAGCGGCGGTGAGCACGGTGACGATCCCGAGGCCGACCTGGGCGAGCAGCACTAGCGCCATCGCGGAAAAGGCGCCGCGGATGTCGGCGAGCGCGCTGCGGCGGCTGCGCGCCCAGGCGATCAGGCCGAGCGCCAGCAGGACGTAGCCGAGCATCCGGTGATCGAACTGCACCAGGCCGGCGTTCTCGGTGAAGTTGCGCCAGACGGGTGCGAGCTCGAAGGCGCCGGGGGGCACGAGTGCGCCGGCCATCAGCGGCCATTCGGGGTAGCTGCGGCCCGCGTCGATGCCCGCGACCAGCGCGCCGAGCAGAATCTGCGCGAAGGCGACGACGACCAGGGCGCCGCCCCACGCCATGAGGCCGGGGTTGCGCTGGCGGCGGGCCTGCAGCAGATCGGCCTCGGTGCGGCGCAGCGTCATCACCCACCACGCGATGAGACCGAGGATGACGAAGGCGAGGCCGAGGTGGATCGCGAGGCGGTGCGAGGCGACGGCGACCATCGCGGGGGCGAGGCCGGAGGACACCATCCACCAGCCGATCGCGCCCTGGAGCCCGCCGAGCACGCCGAGGGCGAGCAGTCGCGGCGTCCAGCCGCGCGGGATGCGGCGCCGCGCAAGGAACCACACGAAGCCGAGGCCCCAGACGAGGCCGATGAGCCGGCCGAATTGGCGGTGCCCCCATTCCCACCAGTAGATCCGCTGGAACTCGGGCAGCGTCATGCCCTGGTTCACCAGCTCGTACTGGGGGATGGCGCGGTACCGCGCGAACTCGGCCTCCCACGCGGCGGCGTCGAGCGGGGGAAGGGCGCCGGTGACGGGGCGCCATTCGGTGATGGCGAGGCCCGCGTCGGTCAGCCGGGTCATGCCGCCCACGGCGATCATGGCGACGACGAGGGCAAAGAGGATTGAGAGCCAGACCGCGATGGCGCGCCGTTCGGGCTCGCGCCGCCGGGCGGGCGACGGCGCGACGGGGGCGGGGTCGCCGGGGACGACGTCTTCGAAGATGCGTTTCTTGGTCATAACTTTGCCTTGGTGGGACATAGGCGGGCGCGATGTGGCGGGCAAGCGGGGCAGGGCCGCGTCACTTGCGCCCCAGCGTCTTGACCGCGAGCGCGCGCACCACGCCGTGGATCACCCGCACGTCGGCGTCGGTGAGCGGGGCGCGGCGCAGCAGGTTCTCGAGCCCGAGGATCATGCTGGAGCGCTTGTGCGGCGGAAAGAAGAAGCCGACCGCGTCGAGGCGCGCGACCAGGTGGTCGCGCAGCCGGTCGAGTTCGATCCCGCTGGCCCGTCGCGCGCCGGCGAGCGCGTAGTCGGCAGGGGGCGTTGCGTCGCCGGCGCGCATCCACTCGTAGGCGAGGATCAGCACGCACTGGGCGAGGTTGAGCGACCCGAAGGCGGGGTTGGCCGGGACCGCGACGATGGCGTGCGCGCGGGCGACGTCGGCCGTCTCGAGCCCGGCGCGCTCGGGGCCGAAGAGGACGCCGACGCGCGCCCCCGCGGCGATCGCGGCGCGCGCTTCGGCCATGGCGCGCTCGGGGGTGAGGACGAGCTTGGTCATGTCGCGCGGTCGCGCCGTGGTGGCGAGCACGAGGTCGAGATCGGCCGTGGAGTCGGCAACGCTCGCGGTCACGCGGACGCGGTCGAGCACCCGTCCAGCGCCGCTGGCGGTGGCCGCGGCCCTGGGGTTCGGCCAGCCGTCGCGGGGCGCGACAAGCCGTAGCCGGTCGAGGCCGAAGTTCCACATCGCCCGCGCCGCGGCACCGATGTTCTCGCCCATTTGCGGGGCCACCAGCACGAAGACGGGGCCCGGCTCCGCCGCACTGGCCTTGCCGTGGTCCGTGCCCGCCATGATCCCTCCGCCGCCGCGGGAGGTGATAGGGCGGCGCCGTGCGCGATGCAATCGAGGCCCGGCGGTCGACTGTCGGCTTGCAGCCCGATGCATATTCGCTAGAGAGTCTCGACCGACCCCAAGCCGCCGAGGAACCCATGGACAAGATTAAGGTTGCGAACCCCGTCGTCGAGCTCGACGGCGACGAGATGACCCGGATCATCTGGGACGTCATCAAGGCGAAGCTGATCCTGCCCTATCTCGACGTCGACCTGCACTACTACGACCTCGGCATCGAGGAGCGCGACCGCACCGACGACCAGGTCACGGTGGACGCGGCGCATGCGATCCTGAAGCACGGCGTTGGGGTGAAATGCGCGACGATCACGCCCGACGAAGCGCGGGTCGAGGAGTTCGGGCTGAAGTCGATGTGGCGCAGCCCGAACGGCACCATCCGCAACATCCTCGGTGGGGTGATCTTTCGCCAGCCGATCATCTGCCGCAACGTGCCGCGGCTGGTGCCGGGGTGGACGAAGCCGATCGTGGTCGGCCGCCATGCGTTCGGCGACCAATACCGCGCGACGGATTTCCGGTTTCCCGGACCAGGCAAGCTGACGATCAAGTTCGTGGGCGAAGACGGGACGGTGATCGAGCGGGAGGTGTTCGACGCGCCGGGCCCCGGAGTGACCATGGCGATGTACAACCTCGACGACTCGATCCGGGATTTTGCGCGGGCGTCGCTGAACTACGGGCTGAACCTTGGCTGGCCGGTCTACCTGTCGACCAAGAACACGATCCTCAAGGCGTACGACGGGCGGTTCAAGGACCTGTTCCAGGAGGTGTTCGACGCGGATTTCGCGAAGGCGTTCAAGGCCAAGGACATCACTTACGAGCACCGGCTGATCGACGACATGGTGGCGTCCGCGCTGAAGTGGGAGGGCGGGTATGTCTGGGCCTGCAAGAACTACGACGGCGACGTGCAGTCCGACACGGTGGCGCAGGGCTTCGGCTCGCTCGGGCTGATGACGAGTATCCTGATGACGCCGGACGGCAGGACGGTCGAGGCCGAAGCGGCGCACGGCACGGTGACGCGGCACTACCGCGAGCATCAGAAGGGCAAGGCGACGTCGACCAATTCCATTGCCTCGATCTACGCCTGGACCGGTGGGCTGAAGCACCGCGCGAAGCTCGACGACAACGCGGCGCTGGCGCGCTTCGCCGAGACGCTGGAGGGTGTGACGGTCGACACGGTCGAGGCGGGCGACATGACCAAGGATCTGGCGCTGTTGGTCGGGCCGGAGCAGAAGTGGCTGACGACGACCGGGTTCCTGGAGAAGGTCGATACGAACCTGCAGGCCGCGCTGGCCTGATCAGTATTTCGGCTGGGCGCCCGCCTGCAGGATGAGGCCGCGCGCGGTGGCGAGCGCCACCGCGTGGGTCACGTTCATCGCGCCGAGCTTGTGGCGGGCCGAATCGACGTAGGCGCGCAGGGTATTCTCGGAGATGTGCAGGGCGTCGGCGACCCGGGCGCGGCTCTCGCCGAGGCCGAGGCGGGCGAGCACCTCGCGCTCGCGAGGCGAGAGGTCGGCAGTGGGGGCCTCGACCTCGCTGCTGAGGATGCGCTTGGCCTGCTGGTGCACGAGATGCGAGATCAGCAGGATGTCCTTGGCGTTGTCGCGGATGAAGACCGCCCAGTCGGCGTCGTCGGCGAGGTGGTTGACCGAGAACATCGCGAACTCGCCGCTGGGACCCCAGATCGGGACCGACCACCCTTGGTTGCCGAGCCCCGCCGCCAGGGCCTCGCGCAGCATCTGACGGGCTGCGGCGCTGGACCAGTCGAGCGACTTCCAGTCCATCGGGTGAAAGCGCCGAAGGGCGCCCAGCACCACAGGGTCGATCGCCTTGTAGTCGTTCTCGACGTAGCGGCGGACCCAGGCGATGTCGTAAGTAAAGGCGCCGACCTGTTCGCCCTTGATCGTCACGGTGTGGTAAATGACGTGGGCTACCCCGAGGACGTCCCGCAGTTCGTGGATCCAGACCTGAAGATCCTCAACGGACTTCGTGGTCTGCAACCGCTCCAGTACCGCCTCTGATTCTGCCCTTGCCAACGTCACCGGGTCCCGCGCCGTCCACTCTGGCCCCGATTTCGCAGGCGGCGACGAAGATCGCGTCGTCGAGTTGCTCCGCCAGCTCCAGCAGTCCGTTCTTCTCGGAAAATTGCCGGATATCCTTGAGAATATCAATGACCCAATCCGCCTTCATCGTGGTCTCCTCGGCGTCAGATATCGCTGGTTCGGAGTGGATACCACAGAGCTTGTATTGGTTAAACTCACCAATATTGACCCCCCAGAAATGGCGGGGGCGGCGTTGGTCAAAGTATTGAAATTGTTGAAACCGGATCAACCTTAACGTGAATCGCCCCGGACTTGCGGGGCGATTCGGCGCAATCTGTCGCGGGCGAGTTCAGACGCGGCGGCTGACCTCGAGCGCGTCGGCGAAGGTCCTGAGGCCCGCGACCGGCGCGCCGACGAGGCAGGCCATATTGCCGGGCTTGTGCTCGTTGCGCATCATCTTGGTGTGCGCGGCCGGAATCTGATCCCACGGGAAAACCTCGGACATGCAGGGGTCGAGCCGGCGCTCCAGCATGAGCTCGTTCGCCGCCGACGCCTGCTTGAGGTTGGCGAAGTGGCTGCCCTGGACGCGCTTCTGGTGCATCCACAGGTAGCGCGCGTCCATCGTGAGATTGAAGCCCGAGGTGCCGGCGCAGATCACCACCATGCCGCCGCGCTTGACCACGAAGACCGAGACCGGGAAGGTCGCTTCGCCGGGGTGCTCGAACACCATGTCGACGTTCACGCCCTTGCCGGTGATGTCCCAGATCGCCTTGCCGAACTTGCGGACCTCGGCGAACCAGGCCTTGTATTCGGGTGTATTCACCGTGGGCATCTGGCCCCAGCAGCTGAAGTCCTTGCGGTTGATGACCCCCTTGGCGCCGAGGGACGCGACGTAGTCGCGCTTGCTCTCGTCGGAGATCACCGCGATGGCGTTGGCGCCGGCGGCGTTGATCAACTGGACCGCGTAGACCCCGAGGCCGCCCGAGGCGCCCCAGACCAGCACGTTGTCGCCGGGTTTCAGCTCGTGCGGCTCGTGGCCGAACAACATCCGGTAAGCCGTTGCGAGCGTTAGGGTATAGCAGGCGCTCTCCTCCCAGGTCAGGTGCTGGGGGCGGCGCATCAGCTGGCGGGCCTGGACGTTGGTGAACTGCGCGAATGAGCCGTCGGGGGTCTCGTAGCCCCAGATGCGCTGGCTGGGCGAATACATCGGGTCGCCGCCGTTGCAGTGCTCGTCGTCGCCGTCGTCCTGGTTGCAGTGGATCACGACCTCGTCGCCGACCTTCCAGCGCTTGACCTTGTCGCCCACCGCCCAGACCACGCCCGAGGCGTCGGAGCCGGCGATGTGAAACGGCGCCTTGTGCACGTCGAACGGCGAGATCGGCTGGCCGAGGCCGGCCCAGACACCGTTGTAGTTGACGCCCGCGCCCATCACGAAGACCAGCACCTCGTGGCTGTCGATCTTCGGCGTATCAACGACTTCCACCTCGAAGCTCTTGTCCGGCTCGCCATGGCGCTCGCGGCGGATCGCCCAGGCGTACATCTGCGGCGGGACGAAGCCGAGGGGCGGGATCTCGCCGATCTCGTAGAGGTCCTTCTGCGGCGCGTCGTAGGCGGGCTGGGTCAGGGTGGCGTCGATCAGGGCCATCGGCGGGTTCCTTGCGTCACGGGGCGGCCGGGCGTCCGGGCGCGCAATATTGTTGCGAGAAAGGCTCTGCCGGAGGTATTACATTATAGCCCAGCGCGCGCAACCGGCTTTGTTGCGCTGCGGTGAACGGGATCCGCGGACACCGTGGAGATGGGGCGCAAGTGGCTGAAACTTCGCCGGAAATTCAATGCACAACCCATGCACAACGCATGCACAATCCGTTGCATGATTTTTTGGGGCCCGGCACGACGACGAAGTCCAAGGGAGTCGCGCGCCGGTGGCTCTGGGCTGGCCGCCACAGGTCCGCGCCAAGCGACTGAAATGCGCCACAAAGCTGCCATGAGAGCAGCGGAAGCAACGGGTGAACCGAAGACCACTGGCCGCCCGATCTCTGGAGTTTACTACGGGGCCACCAACGGGCATCGCTCTGGTCACCTTGGGGTGAAGCGCCCGAGCAGCGGTTCGGCTCGGACTGGGCGACCGAGGCGCGTCCTCGGCTACGCGGCAGCGCGAGCCGTTTCATTGTGGTAAGCTCCGGTAGATCGACTGCGGTGGCTGGGGGAGGTGGCTGGATTGGTCTTTTCGGTCCTGCAGATTGTCGCGCCGGTCTTCGTAATCATCGCCGCGGGATATGCGGCGCTGCGGCTGGCGTATCTCGAGGCCGCGGCGCTGGTTGGGCTGAGCGCCTTCGTCCTCAGGGTGGCGCTGCCGGCGCTGGTGTTCAATGCGCTGGCCGGAGCGCCGGTCGGCGAGACCATGGACGCGCGCTACATGGCCGGGTACTGCGCTGGGTCGCTGGCGATCTTTGCGGTGGGGTATCTCTGGGCGCGGCGGGACGGGCGGGATGCAGGCGTCTGCGCGATGCAGGGGCTAGGTATGTCGGTCAGCAACAGCGGGTCTTTGGGCTTTCCTATAGCGACGCTGGTGATCGGCGCGGGGGCGGCACCGATTCTGGCACAGACGATGATCGTTGAGAACCTGGTGATGCTCCCCATCGGCCTCACGATCGCCGAGATGGCGGGGTCGCGGGTCGGGTCCGTCAAGGCGGTGCTCGCGGGGATCGGGCGGACGCTGATCCGCAACCCGCTGCTCATCGCCATCGCTGCGGGGATCGCGGTGGCGGCGGCAGGGGTAAGCATGCCCTACGTGGCGGCGCGGCCGGTGGCGCTGGTCGGGACGGCGGCGGTGCCGCTGGCGCTCTTCGTGGTGGGCGGGCGGCTGGCGCAGCTCGGCGCGGGTGGCGGCGCGCCGGTGGAGGTGGCGCGGATCGTCGCAGGCAAGCTCGCGGGGCATCCGCTGGCGGTGGGGGCGGCGCTCATGCTCATGCCGGGGATCGATCCGGTGCTGCTCGCGGGCGGTCTCCTGTTCGCTGCGGCGCCGATGATGAGCATCTATCCGATCTTCGGGGCGCGCTTCGGGATGGCGGAGCTGAGTGCTACGGCGCTCCTCGTCGCTACAGTATGCGCGTGCGTGACGCTCACGGTGCTAATCCTGCTGCTCGATCGCGCGGGGCTGGTTGTCCTCGCGTCGTAGCCTGGGTAGGTTTCATTCTATCGGGCCCCGATCGGCGCGTTCGCTTCCGGGAGCCGCAGCGCAGACCCTGCTCGGATCAAATGGCGGCTGAGGCCCGATAACGGACATACGTTCCTCACAATCGGCCGCCGACCCAGCGCGCACGCCCTCGGGGCAAAGCGTTTTTCACCATCGCCCCGTCGTTCATGATGACCACGAACTTCGCCGCCGGGTCGGCGATCTGGTCGATGTCGGCGAGCGGGTCGCCGTCGACGAGGATCAGGTCGGCGAGCGCGCCCGCCGCGATCACGCCGAGGCGGCCGGGATAGGGGTTGCGTTCGCCGGAGAGGGCGAGGAGCTCGGCGTTTGTCGGCGGTCTCCATGCGGAGGACCTCGGCGAGGGTGTATCAGCGTGTGCGCTTGGCGTGCTGCGCGCCTTGGCGGGTGGCGAGCGTCGCGGCGAACGTTACCGCGGAGCTCACCGGCGCGAAACTAAATTGCGCGGCGGCGCTGGCGCGGCGGTGTGCAATGCAGCATGATGCGAGCGATTCGGGTCGGAGACGAAAGATGACCGAGACCAAGCGCGACAAGCCCTGGCTTATCCGCACCTACGCCGGGCATTCGACGGCGGAGAAGTCGAACGCCCTCTACCGGTCGAACCTTGCGCGGGGGCAAACCGGGCTGTCAGTGGCGTTCGATCTGCCGACGCAGACCGGGTATGACGCCGACCACATTCTGGCGCGCGGCGAGGTCGGCAAGGTGGGGGTGCCGGTCGGGCATATCGGCGACATGCGGACGCTGTTCGAGGCGATCCCGCTCGAGACGATGAACACCTCGATGACGATCAACGCCACCGCGGCCTGGCTGCTGGCGCTGTATGTCGCGGTGGCGGAGGAGCAGAGCGCGGACCTCGGCAAGCTGCAGGGGACGGTGCAGAACGACATTATCAAGGAGTATCTGTCGCGCGGGACTTACGTATTTCCGCCGGCGCCGTCGCTGAAGCTGATCGCGGACGTGGCGG
>JANOEW010000148.1:0-1635 GCA_031413475.1 Amaricoccus sp. | reverse complement strand
ACGGACGCGTTCGCGCGAGACGCCGTATTCCTGACTAAGCTCCTCAAGCGTCGCCGGATTGTCCTTGAGCCGTCGTTCAGTGATGATGTGCTGCTCGCGCTCGTTCAGCATCGCCATCGCCTCCGACAACAGCGACATCCTCATCGCGTACTCGTCGTCATTCGCGAGCTTTTGTTCAGCGTTGACGGCGTTTTCGTCGACGAGCCAGTCCTGCCACTCGCCGCCGCTCTCTTCCGTCTTGCCGAGAGGCGCGTTGTGCGACGCTTCGCCGCCGCTCATCCGGCGGTTCATGTCGACGACTTCGCTGTGCGTGACGCCGAGCTTGTCGGCGATCAGCTTTACCTGATCGGGGTTGAGGTCGCCGTCCTCAATCGCGTCGATTTGCCCCTTGATCTTGCGCAGATTGAAAAAGAGCTTCTTCTGCGCGGCCGTCGTGCCCATCTTCACGAGGCTCCACGAGCGCAGGATGTACTCCTGGATCGAGGCGCGGATCCACCACATCGCGTAGGTCGCGAGCCGGAACCCGCGTTCGGGGTCGAAGCGCTTGACCGCCTGCATCAGCCCGACGTTCGCCTCCGAGATCACTTCGGCGGTCGGCAGGCCGTAGCCGCGGTAGCCCATGGCGATCTTGGCGGCGAGGCGCAGGTGGCTGGTGACCAGCTGGTGCGCCGCCTCCTTGTCGCCGTGATCGACCCAGGCCTTGGCCAGCATGTATTCCTGCTCCGGCTCCAGCATCGGAAACTTGCGGATCTCCTGCAGGTAACGCGACATGCCCTGTTCGGGGCTTGGCGCGGGTAGTCGGGCGTAGCTCAAGTCGCACCTCCGGATGGGGGGCCTCCCCGTCGCCTCTCGATACTCAGTATAGAACGTTCGACGGCGCCTGAAACGGCCCCTTGTCGTCGTTCTGACGCAAAGTCTCCAACAATCCCGTGAAATCCGCCGGCGGCGGCGCCTCGAAGCGCATCGCCGCACCGCTCAGCGGGTGGTCGAAGCCCAGCGTCGCCGCGTGCAGCGCCTGGCGCGGAAAGCCCGCGAGCGCCGGATCGGCGCCGGTCCGGTTGCGGCCGTAGACCGCGTCTCCGACCAGGGCATGGCCGGCGAAGGCGAGGTGCACGCGGATCTGATGCGTCCGCCCGGTCTCCAGCCGGCATTCCACCAGGGCCGCGCGCGGCGCCGCGCCGGGGCCGAAGCGCTCGATCACCCGTGCCCGGGTGACGGCGGCGCGCCCGCCCTCGTTTAGCACCGCCATGCGCTTGC
Source organism: Amaricoccus sp. (assembly GCA_031413475.1). GTDB lineage: Bacteria > Pseudomonadota > Alphaproteobacteria > Rhodobacterales > Rhodobacteraceae > Amaricoccus. Next base: position 378 of record JANOEW010000148.1, on the reverse strand, counting down.
GGTCCGCCGGGTTGCGGCCGATCCGCGCCTCGATCCGCAACACCCCGCCGGGCTCCCAGGCGACGCCGCGCAGGCCTGCGAGCCGTCGGTCCGCCGGGTCCGGCGCGCCCCAGGTCACCGCGAGGTATCGGCGCTCGAGCGTATGCGCCGCAAATTGCCGCGCCAGGCCCTGGTGCGCCGCGTCGTTCTTGGCCGCGACCAGCAGCCCCGATGTGTCCTTGTCGATGCGGTGCACGATGCCCGGCCGCGTCTGGCCGCCTATGCCCGACAGGCTGCCGCCGCAGTGGTGCAGCAGCGCGTTCACCAGCGTGCCGGCGGCGGCGCCCGGGGCGGGATGCACGATCAGGCCCACGGGCTTGTCGACCACGATCAGGTCGG
>JANOEW010000147.1:0-1512 GCA_031413475.1 Amaricoccus sp. | reverse complement strand
TTTCCCTCACGACGAACGCGCACGGGAGGGATTTGGTCATCTGATCGAGCATCAGGTCGCGACGAATCGCTCATCAACTGCGCCTCGCGTCAGAAATCAGCGCGTCGGCGCTTTAGGAAAATGTCTCTGACCCCTTTTTCGCTGACCCCTTTTTCGCAGGTCACTTCAGGACAACGCGCGCCCCCACAGGCTGCACCGGGCGGTTGTTGGCGCGTCCCAGGGTCTTGACCAGCAGAGCGATCTGTTCCGCGGAAGCGGACACGGGCTTTTTCAGCACCAGCCAGCGCACGCCTTCCGAACAGGGCGGCGTAGTCAGCGAGCCTGCGTAGCGAAAGTAGTCGCGATCCGAGGGCATCAGATCCATCGCGGCGACTGCCGGGGCCAGTGCCTTCGTGAGGCCTTCCTCAGCGGGCATGTGGCTCAGGACTTTCTCGAGAGTGGCGTTGTTTTCTCCCTGCTCGAACATGAGCGCCACCACGGCGAGATTGCCGTTCGCATCGGCGTGGACGAAATGCGCCTCTGCCGGAAACGACCTTCCGTTGATGCGGTTTTCGCTCGGCGCATGAAAATGAAACTGCTTCAGCGCGAAATCGGTCGAATCGAGCGAAATGCTGCTGCCCGCATCGTAATTGACCTGGATGGAATGACCGTTGTTGATCACGGCCGAGCCACCGGGTTCGTAGGCGAAGTCGATCGCCGGCAATTCGGCCTCAATGAAGTTCGCAAGATCGATGGGCGACTGATTCTTGCCGGCACAGGACGCGTTGTCGGGGCCGAGTTCCGCCCAGTGTTCCGGGCCCACTTCTCCGACATAGCCCCAATGTGGGGGATGCTCCGCCGCGGAGGCGTGCGAGGAAAGGCACAGCGCGGCCACGGCAAGCGCGGCGATTGGATTGCAGGTTTTCATGGCGGATCCCCCTCTAGCCGTTGTCCGAAGCTCCGAGCGGCGCGCCCGTGACCTTGCGGTGAGTCGCGGCACACTGGCGAGCCAGCCCATGCAGATCAATAAGACCTTGGGGCACGCGGTCCTCCGAAACCGGGGTCAGTCGCCGCCGGCGGCTCGGCCAGGATTCTGCTCAGGCTTCAACGCGTGTAGAGAGGCCAGCGCGTCTCGCGCCGCTGCGACAGTCCGCGCCACATCGTCGGCGCCGGTGTTCCAGCCGCACACGCTCAACCGCATCACCCGCTCGCCGTTCCACAGGCCGCCGCTCACATAGGCCTCGCCGCCGGCATTGATTGCGGCGATCACGGCGTCGCTGATGTTGCTGCTATCGGAAGCGTCAAAGCGGATCAGTCCCTGGTTCATCGTCGGCCGGGCTATGCCTGTGGCCCCGGGAAGAGCGGCGATGCCGTCGTAAATCGCCGCTGCATGGTCGCAGCAGCGATCGATCATCGCCGCCAGCCCGTCGCGGCCCAACTCCATCATCGCCGCCAGCGCCGGCAGGGCGCGCGCCCGCCTGGACCATTCGGGGGTGAAATCCATCGGGTCGCGAACGTCGCCGCCATTGGTCA
>JANOEW010000146.1:0-2053 GCA_031413475.1 Amaricoccus sp. | reverse complement strand
AGATCGCGGTTGCCTGCGAGGAGGGCGTCGCCCTGCTCTTCCCGGTCGGCTCCGAAGAGAGCTTGCGCCTCACGGTCGTCAAGGCGCGCTCGATCGAATACAGCGCTGATGGCACGCGACTGCTGGTCACGGGCAGCGCAGGCCGCGGCGCTCTGCGCCTGCTCGATCTCGAAGCAGTTCGGCAAGATGCGGCACGGCTGAAGACCGGCGAAAAGCGCAGCGGAAGAGTGGGCGAGATCGGCCAGCGCGTGCTGCACACCGGCGACATCACCGGCGGTTCGTTCAGTCCGGATGGGCAGTGGGTCATCACGACCGCGACCGATGGTGACGCGTTCGTCCGCGATGCGCGCAACGGCATGCTCTTCGCGCATTTTCCAGGACGCGGCGGCGCCTGTTTCGCAGGCGCGATCAGCCCGGGGGCTGGCTCGTCGCGCGCCCTGGTCGCTTTCGAGGACGGGACCGTCTGGATCTGGCCGCTCGATCCCCTGCCCGCGGCCATCGCGCGTCAACCGCGCATGCCCGACGAACTCCTGCAACTGCTGATGAAGCGCGAACGAGAGATCGCGCTGCCTCTGGTCTACGAGCCGCGCCCCGCGGTCCGGCGCTGACTCGGCCAGGAAGAGAATATTCTTCGAGATTGTTGTCGCCCACGGGGCGCTCGTCTCACGGAGGGTTGCTGCCGACGGGATTTCGCCGGCGGCTGTCTTCGCCAAACCCCCTGAAGGAGAACGAGGTTCTCATGCAACAGTCCCGACTCCCCCTGTCCGCCGACCGGCTTTCGAAGCTCGCCTTCGGAGCGCTGGCGGTGTTTTCGTTTTCCGGTGCTGCGCGCGCGCAAGCCACCCTGCAGGTCAACTTCTCCATTGACTGGCACGGGCCCACGGTGGGTCTGCCCGACAGTGCCTTCGGCTTCCCTATTACGGAGGGCGACATTCTCCGACCGGCGCCGGGCCTGCCTGCCTTTGGGCCCCTCGCCGTTCCCGCGATCCAATACAGCGCCGGCTTCGCGCCGGTTCCCGGTCTTGGATTGATGATGCACGCGCCCTGCGCCGGCCACCCCGGCGGGACCCCCTGCGCGGTTGAGGTCGACGCGCTCGATTACGGTCGCTCGGCGCTGATCGCGCCCGGTCTCCCGCTCAAGGGCAAACTGATGTTCTCCGTCGATCGCTTCGCGGCGGGCGGGGGGCCGATGCCGCCCTGCGTCGCTTCCGAGAGCGCGCCCGGAGTCTTCGAGGCCAGTGCCGACGTCTTCGTCGGCCTGGGTTTGATCGCCGGCCCGCTGCCGCCCTTCGCGGCGCCGATGCCCGGAAACAGCGCGGTGATCGACGGTAACGGCCTGATCTCCGGCAGCGGATTCACGCAGAAGGGTGTCGGCCTGCGTGAGCCGAATCCTCCGGGCGGAGGCCCAGTGGCTCCTGGCGACAACCTCGACGCGTTGGCGATCGGCTTCCTGCCGGGCCCGCTCGGATTCCCGCCAGCCGGTATTTGGTTCTCGCTCGATTCAGGCTTCATCGATCCGCTGACCGGTGTGCCGAACAGTGGCTCGGCGGTCGCCCACGGTTTCCTCGGCGGCGACGTCCTGCATTCGATGGCTCCGGGCGGTCCGCCCATGCTTTACGCACCCGCGCCGGTGCTCGGATTGAACCTGATCGGCGGGATCGACGCAGACGACCTCGATGCGCTGGTCATCCACGAAAACGGAATCGCCGGCTATCAACCGTCGATCGTGCCCAACGACTGGGCGGCTGGCGCCGGCACCGACATGCTGCTCTTCAGCGTGCGCCGCGGTTCGGCGGTCATCGGCATGCCCGACAGCATCTTCGGGATTCCGATCTGTGAAGGCGATGTGCTGACGACGCCGCTTCCGGCTGCGCTCGGCGGAGTCTCGCCCTTCCCGGGCATCTACATCGCGGCCGAGAATCTAGGCCTTGCCAGCGTGCGCATGCCTCCTCCGGCCGTCGGATTCTCGGCGGATCTCGACGCGCTCGAGATTCCGATCGCAGCGCTCTTTGACTGCAATGGCAACGGACTCGAGGATGCCTACGACATCGCC
>JANOEW010000145.1:0-2073 GCA_031413475.1 Amaricoccus sp. | reverse complement strand
GCCTCGGCCCGCACCCTCGACGAGATCGCCCGCTGGCGCGCCGCCTGCCCCGAGATCACCCTGCGCTCGACCTTCATCGTCGGCTTCCCCGGCGAGACCGAAGCCGAGTTCGCGCATCTGCTCGACTGGCTCGACGAAGCCCAACTCGACCGCGTCGGCGCCTTCCAATACGAGAACGTCGCCGGCGCCCGCGCCAACGCCCTGCCCGACCACGTTGCCGCGGAGGTCAAGCAGGACCGCTGGGGCCGCTTCATGGTGAAGGCGCAGGCGATCAGCGCCGCGAAAATGGCGGCAAAGGTCGGAACCCGCGTGCAGGCGATCGTCGATACGGTCGACGCCGAGGGCGCGACCTGCCGCACCTGGGCCGACGCGCCGGAGATCGACGGCAACCTGTTCCTCGACGAAGGCTTTGCCGGCCTCTCCCCCGGCGACCTCGTCACCGCCGAGATCGACGAGGCGGCCGACTACGACCTCTGGGGCCGCCGCGTCGCCTGACGCTCAGGCGAGCGGCCCCTCGAAGCGCGGGAACAGCACCCGCTCCTCCAGATAGACATGGGCGACGAGATCGTCGGCGACGCGCTCGAGCTCGGCGTAAAGGTCCCGCCACGCGGGGCCGGCGTCGGGCGGCAGGCGGTAGCCGCGGGTCAGCGCCTCGACCCGCAGCAGGAACTGGGCGTTGTCCGCGTGTTCGTCGCGCATCAGCGCCAGCGCCGCGCCCAACCGGTCGCGGCGGCCCATCCGCATCAGCGGAAACACCCGCAGCTCCTCCTTGAGCATGTGCTCCTCGAGGCCGGCGCGCATCCCGTCGAGCAACTCGGCGAGGCCGCGCGGCGCCTCGGGCCGGTCGCGCGCGGCGGCCTCGACCTCGCCCGCCAGCGCGATCAGCCGCGGCAGGTCGGCGCGGTGGCGTTCGTGATAGCGCGCGACGATGAACGCGATCAGCGCCTCGGTGCCGTCCGGCGTTCCGCTGCGCGCCGCGCCCACCAGATCCTCGAGCGCGCCCAGCATCGCCGGCAGCGAGACCTCGCTCGCCGCGACCGCCTCGGCCAGCGAGCGGGCGCCGTCGCCACAGAACCCGATCCCGCAGCGCCGAAACACCGCCGCCGCCCCCGGAAGCCCGGTCGCCAGCGCGCTCAGGGGCAGGTTCTGCAGCGGCGCAATCGGGCTCATCGGCGACTCCTCAGGCACGCATTTTCTAAACAAGCATATCGAATGCCAATTACTGACCGAGTTCGGGATTGATGTAAATCCGGTTCTGCGCCACAGATTTCCTATGCGCCTGACCCAGTTCACCGACTTCGGCCTGCGGACGCTGATGTGGCTCGCCGCCGAGCCGGAGCGCATCTTCACCACCGAGGACGTGGCGACTGAACTGCAGCTGTCGCGCCACCACCTGACCAAGGTCGTCCAGGGCCTGCGCGCAGCGGGATACGTCGTGACGTTGCGCGGCTCGGGCGGCGGTTTTCGGCTCGCCCAGCCGGCCAGGACCATCAGCGTGGGCGCGGTGGCGCGCAAGCTCGAGGGTCGGCAGCCGCTGGTCGAATGCTTCCGCGCCGACGGCGGCGCCTGCGTGCTGACGCCGCGCTGCCGGCTCAAGGGCCGGCTGTTCGCGGCGCGCGAGGCGTTCTTCCGCGAACTCGACGGCCTGACGCTCGCAGACTGCGCCGTCGCGCCGCCGAAGCCGCCGGCCGTCTCACAGCCGCTCGCCGCCGCGCCAGACGCCTGACAGCGCCAGTCCGGCGTCGAGATGGACCATGTCCGCCCGCGTCCCCGGCGCGAGGCGCCCCAGGTCGTCGCGGCCGAGCAGATCCGCGGGCCCGGCCGTCGCCATGGCCAGCGCCGCGCCGAGATCGAGGCCGACGCCGCGGATCAGGAACCGCAGCCCCCTCCCCTGGCCGCCGTCCGCGCCCGCCCGCGAGGCGTCACCCCTCGTCCGCCGCCAGCCCGCGCGCCTGATGCGCCGCCCGCCGAGCGCGAACTCGGCCAGATCCGTGCCGGCCACCGCCATAGCGTCGGTCACCAGCACGATGCGCCCCGGTCCGCGCTTGGCCGCCAGCGCGACGCGCACGACCT
>JANOEW010000144.1:0-4920 GCA_031413475.1 Amaricoccus sp. | reverse complement strand
GTCGCGCGTTGGGGTCTGTGTCTTGTCCGTCTTGGGGGTTGCTCCTTGGGGTGGGGGGGCGTCCGGGGGGTGATGGACGCTGTCGTTATGGGGGTGCTGGGCGCGGAAGCCCGGGGGGGGGTCGGCGCCGACCGCGACGGCGGAGACCTCGAACGGGGTCCAGTCCACCGCCCGCCAGAGTTCGCGGGCGGCCTCGGGTTTCGAGACCTCGAAGCGGTGGACCTGGTAGCCGATGGAGACCGCGCGGATGTGCCCGGCCTGGATGTCGCGCCATATCGGCTCGACGTCGGCACGCTCGGAGATGCGCACCAGCGCGATGCCGCGACCGTTCTCGATCCGGGCCGAGCCCGGCACGACCGAGCCGATGACCGCATCGAGCGTGTCGAGCTCGTGCACCTTCAGGAAGGGCGCGCCCGCGTTCAGCCGGTCGAGCCGGACATGAGCGGGGTCGAGGCTCAGTTCCTCGTCATAGGGCTCGCCGAAGAAAGTCGCGCGGCGGACGCGGGCCCCCGCCGACCAGACCACCTCAACGGTGCGGGTGTCAGCGTCGGCCGTGTTCGGCGCAAGCTCCGCCGACCGGCGCATGGCCGGCAGGCCGATCATCGTGTCCATGGGGTCAGTCCTGTTGGTCGGCCTGCGCCGGGTCGGTTTTCGCGTCGGCGGAGGGGTCGTCGGTAGCCGGATCGTCGGCCGCCGGATCGGTCGCCGGATCGCTCGTCTGCGCGCTGCCGGTCTTGGTGACGCGGCGCGGATCGCTGTCGAGCACCAGCCCCAGCGCATCGAGCTTGGCGTTGGTCGCCGCTATCTCGGCCAGCACCGCATCGGGATTGCGGCCCTGTTTCGCGATCACCTCGGCCAGTGTCATGGTGCCAGAGCGGATCGACAGCAGGTTCGCCATCGCGTCCTTCTGCGGATCGACCGCCTCGAACTTCGGCGGCGACCACTCGACCGGCACGATGGGCGACGGGATCTGCCCCGCCGCCCACGCCGCCTCGGTGAACCAGCGCCAGACCGGCGCGCAGAACATCGGGATGAACAGCTGCCATTGGACGGCGTCGATCTGGCGGCGGAACTCCACGAGACCCGCCCGGATCGAGGAATAGTTAACCTGGCTGAGATCGCCGGTCAGCAATTCATAGGGCACCCGGAACCCGGCCGAGATCGTGTGCAGGCTGGCCCGCTTGTATTCGCCGTAGCCGCCGGTGGCCGAGGGCTGGTTGAACCGGATGTCCTTGCCGCCGCGCGCATAGGCGATCAGCCCCGGCTCGAACTGCTCGACCCGGTTGCCGTCTGCATCGACCACGGAGGGCGCGATGCCCTGTTGCGCCTCGTCGTCGCCGAACACGATGGCCGTGACGCAAGCCTCGGTCTTCTTGCGGACCAGTTCGGCCACCTCGTAATCGTCGAGATCGCGCAAGCTGCGGATCACCGGCGCGCCCCAGGGCACGCCGCGCGCCTGCGTGCGCTGCTTCTCGTAGACATGGGCGACCTCGGTCGCCGGGACCGGGCGGCTCTGCAGACCGTTCTGCAACGCCCCATAGGCGTCGCCCGGATGTTCGGCATGGAGCCAGTAGGCCCGGCGCTTGCCGACCGGGTCGAATTCGATCCCCTGCACGAGGCGACCCGCGCCGAGGGCGCCAGATTTGGTGGCGTCGAGGAAGTCGGCCTCGAGCACCTGCAATTGCAGCGGCACCGGCAGACCATCCGACGCCCTGCGCAGACGGCGGCGCACCAGAACCTCGCCCGCCTCGACCATCTCGCGGCAGATCAGGGTCTGCAGGCCGTAGAAGTCGAGCTGGCCATCGGCGTCACACTCCGACGTCCACCGCTCGAAGAGCGCATCGACCTTCCGGTCCAGCATGTCGTCGCCGCTGGCGGCGCGCGGCATTAGCCCCGAGCCGATGATGTTGTTCACCAGCACCGCCACGGCCTTGGCCGCATGCGGGTTGTTGCGCACCAGATCGCGCATCCGGTCGCGCAACAGCGCCCCGGCGACGCCGATCTCGGTGTCGGCCGAGGATCCCGGCGCGCGCCAGCCCTCGGTCCGCCGCCCCCGCGCGGCCCCGTCATAGCCACGCGTCAGGGTCTCGAAGGCCTGACGCGCCATCACGCGGCGGGCCGCCATGCGCGGCGCCACCGTGGCGATGGCGTGGTCGAACCAGTTGGCCGACATCAGCGGTCCCCGCGAGAGAAGCCCGCCAGCCCGGCCACCGGCAACGGCCGTGTGGTGCCCGCGATGGCGCGCTCGATGGTGCGGATGCGGGCCAGCAGGTTCTCGGCCGAGCCGTAATCGACGGACTTGCCGTCGTAGCTGACCCGCGTCGTGCCGCTGGCATAGGCCCGGCGCAGCGCCGAGAGCTCGGTTTCCGTCCAGTCGGTCATCAGAACCATCCTCCGCGCCGTCCGAGCCAGTCGGAGCGGCGTTTGCCCTGCGGGGCCTGTCCCGGCCGGTTGATCTGCCCGGCGGAATCGCTGTCGATGGGGGCGGCCCCGAGCTGATCCTCGAGGTCACGCCATTTCTCGTCGGGCCAGCGGTCCGCGCCCGCGATCCAGGCGGCGGCGCGGGCGTAGACCCGGCAATCCAGCGCCTCGTTACGCTCGCGCAGCTTCTGCCATTCCAGCCGGGCGAAGCCGCGTTTCGTGCGGACCGTCACCAGTTGTTCGGCGACGAACTGCTTCAGCCATTCGTTTTCGACCCAGTGCGGCAGGTGCACCGAGCCGGGCGGAAACGCCGCCCCGTCGGCCATGTCCTCCTCGGTCGGCCGCGCCAGCCGCAGGAAGCGGTAGGTCTCGGCCTTGAAGGTCGACACCGCCACCGTCCAGAGCCGCGCCCCGCGCCGCAGGCGTTTCCCGCCCTCGGTCGCGTCGACGAAGGTCGGGCCCGACACCGGACTGGAGCGGTTGAAGCCCTCGACACCCTTGACCGGCGACACCTGCGCGAAACCTTGCGCCCGCGACCAGGAATAGACCGCCGGAGCCTCGTAGCCGGTGTCGATGGCGAGCCGCGCGATCCTGAGATGCGCGCCACGCTCGTGTGGCCAGGACCGGTCGACCAGCGCGGTCAGTTCCGCCCATGCATCGTGCCGGTCGGGCCCGCCCTCGATCACGACGTGATCAACGAGCCACGACTCAAGACCACGGCCCCAGGCCCAGACATCAACCTCGATCCGGTCTTTCTGCACATCGGCCCCGGCGGTCAGGAACAGCCCTCCGGCTGGCACCATGCCGGATGTCCAGCGCTCGCGGCGGTCGTAGAGCCGCTGCCAGTCCGGGGCTTCCCCGGTCTCGACCCAGGTCTCGCCGAGGATCGTGTTGCGGAACGCCTTGATCGCCTCGTCCGACCCTTGGGCCGCGTCCCAAGCCCGCACGATCCGCTCCCAGCTCAGCCAGCCGATCGGCGAGTAGAGCGCCGAGAGGTGATATCCGACGGTGGTCGGATCGGCGGCGGTGGCGGTCGCCCGCCATTCGCCACCCTCCAGCATCGCCAACTTGTGGTGTTCCGCGATGGGCGTCTCGCAGCCCTCGCAGTGATACTCCGCCGTCTCCGGGCGGCCCTTCTGCCAGCGCAGCCTGTCGAACTTCAGCCTCTGCATCGCACCGCAATGCGGGCACGGCACGTAGAACCGGCGCTGGTCGCTGGCCGCTGGCCTCATACTCCCGCTCGATCCGGCTCAAACCCCGGATTGTCGGGGTCGAGACCAGGAACACCTTGCGCCGGTGCGCAAACGTCAGCGACCGCGCTTCGGCCAGCGTGACCGGGTCGCCTTCCTCGTCGGCAGAGGCCGGATAGGCATCGACCTCGTCGAGGAAGATGTACCGCGCCGGGGTCGAGCGCAGCCCGACCGCCGAGTTCGCTCCGGTCATGATCAGGATGCCGCCCGCGAACTCCTTGGACAGCATCGTGTTGCCCGCGTCGCGGGAGCGCGCGGGCTTCACCCGCTCGCGCAGCTCCGGGCTCTCGTCGATCAGCGGGTCGATCCGCTGCCGCGAGTTCCGTTTCGCCAGTTCCACCGTGGGCTGGACAGCCAGCATCGGGCCCGGCGCCTGGTGGATCGCGAAGCCGATCCAGTTGTTCCCCGCCTCGGTCGCGCCGACCTGTGCCGCCTTCATGAACACGATCCGCTGTGTGGGATCGCCCGGCGACAGCCGGTCCATGATCTCGCGCATGTAGGGCGTGCGCACCGTCCGATACCGCCCCGGTTCAGCCGAGGCGCGGCCCGAGAGCATCCGGTGCCGGTCCGCCCATTCCGAGACCGTCAGGTCCGGATCAGGCCGCAGCCCGTTGCCCCAGGCGCGCAGGATTTCGCCCGCGCCGTCGAAGTCCGTCAGGCCATCGCCGCTCTCACCGGAAGTCGGGCCGGACCTCGGCGAGTTCGTCGAGGTGGGCGCGTACATGTTTCTCCAGGACCTTCTGCATCGCGGCTGGCTCCACGGTGATCTGCTGGCCCGTCGCGTCGCTGGATGAGCCCGAGAGCTCGGCCGCCATCAGCGCCGCCGCACGCGCGGGCCAGTTCACCCACGTGTCCCGTTCCTCCCGCGCCAGCCGGAACACCAGCGCCAGCGCGCGGGCCCGCTCGATCAACTCCCCCTTCAGCTTCTGGAGCCGGATGCGCCGCTCCTGCGCCTTCAGCACCTCGTTCGCGGTCTTCGCCTGCAGGAAGGTCGTGCCGCCGCCGACCGCCGGGACCGCCAGCCCCTGTTCGCGGAGCGTGTCGCCGACCGCGGCCACCGCCGCCTCGGGGACCGGCTTCAGCTTCGGCATGGGCGGCTTTCTCGTCTTGGACGGGTCCGTCGTCTCCGCCCGCCGGGCGTCGCTGGCTGCCCCGTTGATGCTGCCGTCGGGGTAGAGGACGAGCCGCTCGGCTGCCTTTGCCTTCTGGATCGCGCCGCGCGACAGCCCGACATGGGCGGCGTACTGGC
>JANOEW010000143.1:0-2186 GCA_031413475.1 Amaricoccus sp. | reverse complement strand
GTCAGAGGGTCGGATCGTGTTTCTCGGCCAGGATATCCAGGGCCGGCGCAGCAAGGCGCTGCGGCCGCTGCGCCGGGACATGCAGATGGTGTTCCAGGACCCCTACGGCTCGCTCAGCCCGCGCATGTCGATCGGGCAGATCGTCACCGAGGGTCTCGGCGTGCACGGTCTCGCGGCCGACGCGCCGGCGCGCTTGGCGGCGATTTTGGCCGAGGTCGGGCTCGATCCGGACATGGCGGACCGCTATCCGCACGAGTTCTCCGGCGGCCAGCGCCAGCGCATCGCCATCGCCCGCGCGATGATCCTGCGGCCGAAGCTGGTGGTGCTCGACGAGCCGACCAGCGCGCTCGACATGACCGTGCAGGTACAGATCGTCGAGCTGCTGCGCGGGCTGCAGAAGCGACACGGCCTCGCCTACGTGTTCATCAGCCACGACCTACGGGTGGTGCGCGCGCTCGCGCACAGGGTCGTCGTCATGCAGAACGGCGACGTGGTCGAGGCGGGCGACAGCGCCGCCATCTTCGACGCGCCGCGCACCGCCTACACCCGTGCGCTGATGGCGGCGGCCTTCGACCTGGAGGCGGTGGCGGTGTGACGCCCACGCGCCGGCTTGCGGTCGGGTGCGGTGATGTGAGAACATGACAAGAACATCCAGGCGCCGCCATGCTCCAGACCCGCACCGCTCCCGCCCCGGACCTCGTGACGCTCGCCCCCGGCGTGGCGCTGGCGCGCGGCCGGGCGCACGAGATCACCGGGCCGGCGCGACGGACCCTGGCGCTGCTGCTGGCCGGGCGCATGGCGGGGCCCGTGCTGTGGCTGCATCCATCCTGGGCGAGCGAACGGCTGATGGGCGACGGGGTCGCGGGTTTTCTCGAACCCGGCCGGCTGATCTTCGGCGCGGCCCGCACCGCCGCCGAGCTGCTCTGGGCCGCCGAGGAGGCGCTGCGCGCCGGCGTGGCGCCCCTGGTGGTGGCCGAGCTGCCCGCCCCGCCGGCCCTGACGCCGGTGCGCCGGCTGCACCTGGCGGCGGAGACCGGCGCGACGCGCGGGGTCGCGCCGCTGATGCTCCTGCTCACCCCCGGCGACGGCGGCGCCGCGGGGGTCGAGACCCGCTGGCGCATCGATCCCGCGCCGGGCTGGGCGCACGGCGGGCGGCCACGCTGGCGGCTGGCGCGGCTGCGGGCGCGCATGGCGCCGCCGGCGGTCTGGGACATGGCGCTGCACGACGGCCGCCCGGAGCTGCGGCCCGCCACATCCACGGACGCCTGACCCGGCTTGCGCCGAGGCCCGATCCGGTGTCCAACCGGCGCGAGGCGCCAAGGAAGCAGCAATGCCGCGGATCGTCTACGTCCTGAACGGACCAAACCTGAACCTGCTCGGGACCCGCCAGCCCGACATCTACGGCCGCGAGACCCTGGCCGACATCGAAGCCGGCTGCGCCGCGGTCGCCGTCGAGCTCGGCTTCGAGCTGCGCTTCCTCCAGTCGAACGCCGAGGCCGCGCTGATCGACTGGATCCACGCGGCGCGGACCGAGGCTGTCGGCATCGTGATCAATCCCGCCGGCTACACCCACACCTCGGTGGCGATCCGCGACGCGCTGGCGGCCTGCGACTGCCCGGTGATCGAGGTGCACCTGTCGAACGTGCACGCCCGCGAGGCGTTTCGCCACCGGTCCTACGTCTCGGGGGTGGCGGCCGCGGTGATCGCGGGCTGCGGCTCGCAGGGTTACGAGTTCGGCCTGCGCCGGATCGGCCAACTGGTCGCCGCCGAGCGCCGTTAACGCTTTTCTCGTTCGGTTGCAATTACTTACGCAGTGTCCGATCTCGGACACTTCGCGCGGCTACTGCACGATGAACTCGGCGTGCAGCGCGCCGGCGGCCTTGATCGACTTCAGGATGTCGATCATGTCGTTGGCCGAGACCCCGAGCGCGTTCAGCCCGGCGACCACCTCGGGCAGCGATACCGAGGTCTCGACCAGCGCGAGGCCGGTCCCCGGATCCTCGTCGATCTCGGCGGTGGTGCGCGGAATCACCACGGTCTCGCCGTTGGCGAACGGGTTGGGCTGGACGACCAGCGGCTCTTCCTCGACCCGCAGCGTGATCGCGCCCTGGGTCACCGCCACCCGGCTGATCCGCACGTCCTGACCGAGGATGATCGTGCCCGACCGCTGGTCGACGACCACCCGG
>JANOEW010000142.1:0-3596 GCA_031413475.1 Amaricoccus sp. | reverse complement strand
GAGTGCGTCGTCGGCCCGGCAGTCGCAAGGGGCGGAGAGCGGCCGTTCGCCCAAGTCTGCTCATGCCTCGGCGGTGCGGACGAAGCAGCCATTCTCGTTGGCGTGAATAGGAGGGCGGGCGCCCTTGGGTGTATCACCACTAAACCAAATAATCATGCATTAGAGAAACTGGTCATGATCGACTATCCCGCCGCACGGGCCGTTGCGCTCATCGTCCAGACCGGTAGCTTCGAGCGGGCTGCCGCTGCGTTGAATGTGACGCCCTCGGCGATCTCCCAGCGTGTCCGGCAACTGGAGGAACGGCTCGGCGCGGTGCTGGTCGAGCGCGGCAGCCCCTGTACCGCGACCGAAAGGGGCGCCTGGCTCTGCCGGCACATCGAGCATGTGGGCCTGCTCGAGGCGGAGCTGATGCAGCACCTCCCCGGTATGGCCGATCCGGCGGCTCCGGCCCAACGGGTCACGGTCAATGTCGCGACCAACGCCGACAGCCTGGGGACCTGGTTTCTTGCCGCCGCGGCTGCCTATACGCGCGACTCGGACAATCTGCTGAACATCGCGATCGACGATGAGGACCACACCGCCGACTGGCTTCGGCGGGGCCGGGTCCTGGCGGCTGTGACGTTGCTGGCGAAGCCGGTGCAGGGGTGCCATCTCAGACCGCTGGGCAAGCTCCGCTACCACGCCACAGCGAGCCCCGAATATCTGGAACGCCACTTCCCGGCCGGAGTGACCCCGGTGGCGATCGCCAATGCGCCCGCCCTCACCTTCAATCAGAAGGACCGCCTCCAGCATGAATGGGCGCGACAGGCATTGGGTCAGGACGTGACTTTTCCCTCGCATTGGCTGCCGTCGACACAGAGCTTCCTCGACGCGAGCCTCGCGGGGATGGGGTGGGCGATGAACCCGGTTCATCTCGTCAGGGAGCATCTGGCGTCGGGTCGGCTGGTCGAGCTGGTCGCCGGCGCGACGCTCGACCGACCGCTATCCTGGCAAGTGAGCCGACTCGCCGCCGATCAGCTCTCCGACCTGACCCGGCACGTCGTGGCGACTGCGAGACGCGAACTGACGTAAGGCAGCCCTTTCCGGACCAAGCGCGGCCTAATGGGGCAGCATGCGCTCCAGCGTCTCCAGCCGGTCGGCCTCGCGCGGGGGCTTGTCCCAGCGCAGGCGGCTGATGCGGGGGAAGCGCATGGCGACGCCGGACTTGTGCCGGGTGGAGCGGGCGAGGCCTTCGAAGGCGACTTCGAAGACGAGACCGTGCTCGGGCTCGGCGCGCACGGCGCGAACCGGGCCGAAACGGTCCGTGGTGTTCGCGCGCACGAAGCGGTCGATTTCCGCTAGTTCGGCGTCGGTGAAGCCGAAGTAGGCCTTGCCGACGGGGACCAGCGCGCCCGAGGCGTCCCAGACGCCGAAGGTGTAGTCGGAGTAGAAGCCCGAGCGCTTGCCGTGGCCCATCTGGGCGTACATCAACACGGCGTCGATCAGGTTGGGGTCGCGTTTCCATTTCCACCACAGGCCCTTGGGGCGGCCGGGGAGGTAGGGGCTGTCGCGGCGCTTGAGCATCACGCCCTCGATCACCGGGTCGGGGGGCGCGGCGCGCAGGGCGGCGAGGCCGGTCCAGTCGGCGAAGGCGAGCGTCTCGGACAGGTCGAAGCGGGCGGGGTCGAGGCCGGGGGCGAGGGCTTCGAGCCGGGCGCGGCGGTCGGTGAAGGGCGCCGTGCGCAGGTCGTCGGGGCCGTGGCGCAGCAGGTCGTAGGCGCGCAGGGTGGCGGGGAAGTCGGCGCGCTGGCGGGCGGTGACGGTCTTGCGGTTGAGGCGCTGCTGCAGGTCGGCGAAGGCGGCGACGGTTCCGTCGGGGCGGCGGACCAGCAGTTCGCCGTCGATCACGCCGTCGAAGTCGAGCGCGGCGATCAGGTCGGGGAAGGCGGCGGAGATGTCGTCGCCGGTGCGGCTGTAGAGGCGGCGGGCGCCGGCTTCGGCGCTGGCCTGGACGCGGATGCCGTCCCATTTCCATTCGGCGACGAAGTCGGCGGGGTCGAGGCGGTCGAGGTCGCCGTCCTCGATCGGGTGGGACAGCATCACCGGGCGGAAGGCGCAGGCGGCGAGCGCGGCGGGGCGCGGGGCGCGGCCTTCGAGCCAGGCGAACAGCGGGACGTAGGGCGGGGTCTGGGCGTGCCAGAGCTCTTCGATGGCGCCGACGTCGGTGGCGCCGAAGTCGGCGAGGGTCTGTTTCGCGAGGCGGGCAGAGACACCGACGCGCAGGCCGCCGGTGACGAGCTTCAGCTGCGCGAAGCGGCCGGGGGCGTCGAGGCGGTCGAGCAGGGTCTCGACGACGCGGGGGGCTTCGCGGCGGGAGGCGGCGCGCAGGGTCTCGACCACGGCGCCGAGCGCGGGGTCGCCGGCTTCGGCGTGGGCGGGCCAGATCAGCGCCACGGTCTCGGCGAGATCGCCGACGTAGTCGTAGCTGAGCGCGAACAATTCGGCGTCGACGCGCGCGGTGACGAGGGCGCGCAGGGCGGCGGGCTTGACCGCGTCGAAGGTGAGGTCGCGGGTGATGGCCGCGAGGCCCCAGCCGCGGTCGGGGTCGGGCGCGGCGCGGAAGTAGTCCTGGAGCAGGCGCAGCTTGCCGTTGCGCGCGGGCGTCAGGGTCAGGCGGTCGAGCAGGGCGGCGAAGCGTCGCATCGGCTATCCGGCCGCGGCGGGCAGTGCGCCCGCACCGGAACAGGCGATCGTCCGGTGGACGATCGAGCCGGGGCTTCGCCCGGAGCGCAAGCGGAGGGCTAGGGGGGCGAAGCGTTCCCCGATTTGCCACGGCTCAGATCGAGCGGGGACATCTCGACCGGCGCCGCGCTGCGTTGGCGCAGACTGGTCACTCCCGGGAGGTTTCACGTCATCGCGCATCAGTCGGTCTCGTCCTCGTAGCCGACAAGGTGGAGCGGGCGGGCGGGCAGGCCGTGCAGCGCGCACCAGCGCACCAGCGCCTCCTCGCGGCCGTGGGTGACCCAGACCTCGGACGGGGCGAGTTCGGTCAGGGTGGCGGTCAGGTCGTCCCAGTCGCAGTGGTCCGAGACGATCAGCGGCAGCTCGACGCCGCGCTGGCGGGCGCGGGCGCGGACCTGCATCCATCCGGACGCGAAGGCCGGCAGCGGGTCGGCGAAGCGCCGGATCCAGGTCGCCGCGAAGGCCGAGGGTGGACCGAGCACCACGGTTCCGGCGAACTGTTCGCGCGCGCCCCGGGGGATCGTCGCGTCCTCGAGGCGGCCGAGGTCGATGCCCTGGTCGGCGTAGTAGTCGCAGAGCCGGCGCAGCGCGCCGTGGATGTAGATCGGCGCGTCGTAGCCGGCGGCGCGCAGCAGGCTGATCACGCGCTGGGCCTTGCCGAGCGCGTAGACGCCGACGACGTGGGTGCGTTCGGGGAACTGCGCGAGCGAGGCGAGCAGCCGCGCGATCTCGGCGCCCGCGGGCGGGTGGCGGAACACCGGCAGGCCGAAGGTGGCCTCGGTGATGAAGATGTCGCAGGGCACCGGTTCGAAGGCCGCGCAGGTCGGGTCTGGGGTGCGCTTGTAGTCGCCCGCGGCTACGATCCGGAGGCCGGG
>JANOEW010000141.1:0-11659 GCA_031413475.1 Amaricoccus sp. | reverse complement strand
GACGACTATCTGACCAAGCCGTTTTCGATGACGGAACTGATCGCCCGTATCCGCGCCGTCCTGCGCCGGATCCGCCCGGGTCTGGCCGACGACCGGCTGAACCACGGCGACATCGTCATCGACCGCGTGGCCCACCGGGTCCGCCGCTCGGGCCAGGAGATTCACCTCGGCCCGACCGAGTTCCGCCTGCTCGACCACCTGATGCAGCACCCCGGCCGGGTGTTCAGCCGCGAACAGCTGCTCGACCGGGTCTGGGGCCAGGACGTCTACGTCGAGATCCGCACCGTCGACGTCCACGTCGGCCGCCTGCGCAAGGCGCTCAATCGCCGCGGCGACCGCGACCCGATCCGCACCGTCCGCTCGTCGGGCTATGCGCTGGACGAGACCTACGCAGGCTGACCGCCCGCGCGCCACCATTGCGCGTTTCGGAGTTAGTCGCCTAGTATCGCGCCTAAACGAGGTTAACTAATAAAACGCTTTAAATCAATGACATGCCGGCTGTCCGATCTCGGACAGCCGGCCAAGTCCCGTCATCGACCTCCGGCGCGGCGGTCGCGGCGGGCGGACATCGGCTGGAACGCCACCGCGACGTGAGTTTCGCAATAGGGCTTGCCCGCTACGCAGGGCAGGCCGCAGAACCAGAAGTCGTCGGTCGCGGGGTCGCCGATCGGCCATTTGCAGGTGCGCTCGGTCAGCTGCATCAGCGTCAGGCGCTTGGCCTTCTTCGCGACCTCGGCGAGGTTGGCCAGCGCCTCGGGGCTGATCTCCGAGCCGGCCGGCTGCGGCGGCAGCGGCTGGCCCGCGACGCCCGTGGGTTTCGGGCGCATCGGCGTCACCACGCTGTCCCTGACGCGGAACGCCGCAGCCTCGGCAGGCGCGGCCTCGGCCGTCTCGGGCTCGACCGCGATCGGCGGGTCGATCGGCGACGCCGGTTCGGTCTCCTCCGGCCGGTCGCCGTTCGGGCCGCGGTTCGACAGCCCGAGCCGGTGCACCTTGCCGATTACCGCGTTGCGGGTCACGCCGCCGAGCTCCTTGGCGATCTGGCTCGCGCTCTTGCCCTCGGCCCACATCGCCCTGAGCGTCTCCACGCGTTCGTCGGTCCAGGACATCAAGGCGGGGCTCCCACGGTTACGGCTTTGGATGCGGCCGGATCATCGACCGTTCTGATAGTCTAGCGGCTGCCGCGGTTGGCCGCCAGCACCCGAATTGACACGCGGCCGGACCTGCGGCAACTACGGTCGAGCCTCGCGCCAGCGGCCGCCGTCGGGGCTCCTGCCGCCGCGTGCGCCGCGCGAGGAGACCACCGGTGATCCCTGCCGTCCTGCCCACCTATGCGCGGGCGCCCCTGAGCTTCGTCGCAGGCGAGGGTTCGTGGCTGGTGACCGAGGACGGCGCGCGCTACCTCGACTTCGGCGCTGGCATCGCCGTGAACGCCTTCGGCCACGCCCATCCCCGCCTCGTCGCGGCGCTCGAGGCGCAGGCGCGCAAGCTCTGGCACACCTCGAACCTCTACGACGTGCCGAACCAGCGCGCGCTGGCCGAGAAGCTCGTCGCCCACACCTTCGCCGACACGGTCTTCGTGACCAACTCGGGGGCCGAGGCGATGGAATGCGCGATCAAGATGGCGCGGAAGTTCCACCACCATCACGGCGCGCCCGAGCGCAACCGGATCGTGACCTTCGAGGGGTCGTTTCACGGGCGGACGCTCGCGACCATCTCGGCGGCCGGGTCGGAGAAGATGACCAAGGGTTTCGGCCCGCTCCTGCCGGGTTTCGACCACGTGCCCTTCGGCGACCACGACGCGCTGAAGGCGGCGATCGGGCCGGAGACCGCGGCGATCCTGATCGAGCCGATCCAGGGCGAGGGCGGCATCCGCCCGGTTCCGGAGCAATGCCTGCGCGGCCTGCGCGTGCTGGCCGACGAGGACGGCCTCCTGCTGATCTTCGACGAGATCCAGTGCGGAATGGGCCGCACCGGCCGGCTCTTCGCCCATGAATGGGCCGGCGTCGCGCCGGACATCATGGGCGTGGCCAAGGGGATCGGCGGCGGCTTCCCGCTCGGGGCCTGCCTCGCGACCGAGGCGGCGGCGGCGGGCATGACCGCGGGCACCCACGGTTCCACCTACGGCGGCAACCCGCTCGCCTGCGCGGTCGGCTGCGAGGTCATGGACATGATGACCGAGCCGGCTTTCCTCGGCGGCGTCAGCCGGGCGGCGGGGCGGTTGCGCCAGGGGCTCGAGGGGCTCGTCGCCGGCCATCCCGAGGTGTTCGAGGGCGTGCGCGGCTCGGGGTTGATGCTCGGGCTCAGGTGCCGGGTGACGAACACCGACCTGGTGGCCGCCGGCTACGCCGAGCGGCTGCTGACGGTGCCCGGAGGCGACAACGTGGTGCGCCTGCTGCCGCCGCTGAACCTCACGGACGCGGAGATCGACGAGGGCCTGCGCCGGCTCGACGCGGCGGCGGCGCGGCTGAAGCCGGCGGCATGAGGCATTTCCTCGACCTGCATGCGACGCCAGCGGCGGACCTGCGCGGGATGCTCGCGCAGGCGGCGGCGATGAAGGCCGCGCGGGCGGGCCTGCCCCGTGGCGCGCAGGACACCGAGCAACCGCTGAAGGGGCGGCTGGCGGCGCTGATCTTCGAGAAGCCGTCGACTCGCACGCGGGTCAGCTTCGACGTCGGCGTGCGGCAGATGGGCGGCGAGACGGTGGTGTTGTCGGGCGCGGAAATGCAACTCGGTCACGGCGAGACGATCGCTGACACCGCCCGGGTGCTGTCGCGCTACGTCGACCTGATCATGATCCGCACCTTCGAGGAGGCGACGCTGCAGGAGCTGGCCGAGTTCGCGTCGGTGCCGGTGATCAACGGGCTGACCAACGCGAGCCACCCCTGCCAGATCATGGCCGACGTGCTGACCTACGAGGAGCGGCGCGGGCCGATCGCGGGGCGCAAGGTGGTCTGGGCGGGGGACGGCAACAACGTCTGCGCCTCGTATCTGCACGGGGCGGGGCAGTTCGGCTACGACTTCACCTTCACCGGGCCCGAGACGCTCGATCCCGATCCGCGGGCGCTGGCCTTCGCGCGGGGCAAGGGGGTCGCGGTGGCGGTGGAGCGCGATCCGGAGCGGGCGGTGGCGGGCGCCGACCTGGTGGTGACCGACACCTGGATCTCGATGCACGACG
Source organism: Amaricoccus sp. (assembly GCA_031413475.1). Taxonomy (GTDB): domain Bacteria; phylum Pseudomonadota; class Alphaproteobacteria; order Rhodobacterales; family Rhodobacteraceae; genus Amaricoccus. The sequence goes on along the minus strand of JANOEW010000141.1, from coordinate 8,481 downwards.
CCCAGTCGGCGCGGGAGCGGCGGCACAATCAGTTGCGGCCCTATCAGGTCAACGCGGGGCTGATGGCGCGGGCCAAGCCGGACGCGCTGTTCCTGCACTGCCTGCCCGCCCACCGCGGCGAGGAGGTGACGAGCGAGGTGATGGACGGCCCGGCCTCGGCGGTGTTCGACGAGGCCGAGAACCGGCTGCACGCCCAGAAGGCGATCCTGCGCTGGTGCCTCGGGGTGTGACACTATCCGCCTGATCCGTTGCCTATGGGCGTAGAGTTGTCCGCGCGGACAAATGACTAAATAATTATAATTAAACGATATTTTGATTCTCATTAACCGAACTGCAACTTGTCCAGCCGCGCACAGGCGTAACCGAACCAATCACCCGGAGCGGGATGAACGGTCTCCGGATGATCGCTTCGGTTCGCTGAAAGGGCGTCCGCTTTGCTTGCCGGATTTGTCCGGCATTAGGTAGCAAAAGCTGTGTTTGATACATAATGCCGGATTTGTCCGTCGACAAATCTGGCCGCGCACGCGAACGGCCCGTCGCCTGGGCTCCGGTCCAAAGGCATGACGGTCCTGCGGGGCAAGGAGCGACCGCTCGCGGGCCCGCGATCAATCCGGACGCCGTCTCGCCGAACAAAAGGGATGGACAGGCGCGGTGTTAACGAAGTGTCTAGTATTAACAAATTTATAGTTTTAATGATCTTCACGCCTCGTTCACCAATGGCTGCAATTTTCCTCGATCAGCCGCTGGCTTGTGAGGGTGCCGATGATAGGTTGGGTAGAGTCTTCCCTGTATGAAGCGATCGATTGCCTGGCCCGTGCCGGCAAGAACCACCTCGCGTCCGATCTCGGGCGCCTGCTCGAATCGCTCGACTTCGACGATATCGAGGTTCTGCGAAGCCCGGTCTCGGAGCGCGTCGCCGATTCGCTGCTCGAGGCCACGACCTTCCCTGATCTGGTCGACCTGCTGAAGCAATTCGCCGAGGCGATCGGCGTGACGCATTGCACGTTGCACGTCGTCCGCGAGACCCCGACCTCCAGCTTTTCCACGCGGGCGCTGACCACCTATCCCGAGGACTGGGTCGCGCGCTACGTGGACCGCCGGTACTTCACCGTCGATCCGGTCTACCGCGAAAGCCTGACCTGCGAGACCGGCTACTTCTGGGAAGACCTCGACGTCTCGAACCCGCAGGTGCGCGCCTTCTGCCAGGACGCCAAGGCGCACGGCGTCGGTCCGGCGGGCTTCACCCTGCCGATCATGACTGAGCGCGGCGACAAGATCGCCATCTCGGTGAGCGCGGCCGAGGATCGCGAGGGCCTGCGCACGACGATCCGCCACTACGAGGCGGACTTGCTAACCGTCGGGTTCAGCCTCACCGAGGCGTTCTCGCGGCTGGCGTCGGACGAGCGCCCGGCGGATTTCGCCCCGACCGACGACCAGTTGTCGATCCTGCGCGCCGTGGCGATGGGGGTCGAGGAGGGCGAGCTGCGCGCCCGCACCTACCTCTACGGCTCCTACGTCACGCTCGAGCGGTCGATCTGCAACCTGTTCCGGACGAAAACCGTCGCCCAGGCCGCGGTCGTGGCGGCGCGCGTCGGGCTGCTGACCAATTCGCCGATCACCAAGGCCGACATCCTGGTCGGCTCGAAACGCTCTCCGGTCTTCCGGGTCGACGCCCAGACCAGCGCGACCGCGGTCCGGCGCATGATCCGGATGCGCAACGTCGGCCCGGTCGAGCGGGCGCTCCAGCCCGCCGACCAGTAGAGCGCGGGCGGGGCCGCAGACTTGGCGATCGTCGCAGCGTGCGACCCGCGGCGACGGATCGGAGCCGGGTTCAGGCGTTGTCCCGCGGACATTCGAGATCGATGATCGCGCGTGGCCCCGACTCGGGGCGAATGCGGACATGGACTCCGCGCAAGCCGCGGGCCCCGGCTTCGGCGCGGACGTCGCCGGTGCGGGCGCCGGCCTGGGCGGCGAGCTTGTCGAGCATCCGGTGCAGCAGCGCCTCGGCGACGGGGCTCGCGCCCGCCCGGGTGATGGTTCCGCTACGCAATTCGACCGAGTCGCCCGGAGCCAGCAGGCTGAGCCGGACGCCGTTCGCCACGAAGCTGTCGCTGTGCAGCACGAGCGCCAGCGGATCGACCTCGACGAGCACCACCCCGTGACGGCCCGCGGCTTCGATCCTGGCGTCTGCGTCGGACCAGATCGCAGCGGAATCCTCGCAGACGCCGATGCCGAAGCGCTCGTTCTCCTCGGCGCAGGCGATGAGCAGGCGGCCGAGCCGGTCGCCGCCGATCAGGTTCTGATCGACGATGCCGCCGCCGAACAGCCCGACGCCTTCCTGGATCGCGAGGCCGCGGCGGCCGACGTCCGAGGCGACGCCGAAGCGCAGCGCCTCGGTCGAGGAGCCGCCGGCGATCATCACCCCCGACAGCGCCGAGGCCGCCCCGCTGGCGGCGATCAGCGGCGCGCCCTGGGCATGCGCGCGCGCGATGGCGCGCAGCAGCGCGCTCTCCTCGCCGCGATGCAACAGCGTCTCGACCAGGCGGATCTGGTTGCCGCCGCAGAAAAAGACGGCGCGGAGCGCCGCGACGCTCTCGAGGAAGTCGGGATCCTGGCCGACGTAGTCAACGGTGTCGATGGTCGCGCCGAGGTCGACCGCCTCGACGCCGAGCGCCTGCAGCAGCTCGACATGCTCGCGCGCGACCCGCTTCGGCTCGGCCGAGGCGGCGGCGAGCACGCCGACCGGGCCGCCGCGCATCATCGGCAGCACGTGCGCCATCATCGCGGGGTCGGCCCCGAGCGGTGAGGAGCCGAGCAGCACGATGCGGGCGTCCGGATGGGGCGTCATGCCGAAGGTGCGCGCTGGTCGGCCGATGCGCGCCTTGATCCGCGTGGCGCTGAGGCGTTCGGACGCGATCGAACAGCGAAAGGCGACGCCGGTCATCCGCAGGCCGGCGGGGGGCGTGGCGATCAGCGCGCGGGTGCGCCGCGCGACCCGCGCGAGCTCGACCGTCAGGCTAGTCCCGGAGCGCGCGTCGAAGGCCGAGGCGCGGTCGGTGGCGTAGACCTCCGGGTCGCCGAGCACCAGCCGGGCCATCAGGTCGTAGAGAGTGTAGGCGCCGAAGGCGTTGCGCCGCGACTTCGTCGGGGCGCGGTAGGCGATCTCGCGTTTGCGCACCCGCCGTTTCGCCGCGCCGGGCTGCAGCCTGAACCGGACGAGGTCGATTTCGTCGCCGTCGTCGAGGTAGCTGAGGCGGAAGCCGGACGGGCCGGCTGCGTCGCGCAGGCCGGGGCCGAGGTCGACGACCATGATGCCGTATTCGCCGCGGACGCTGCCGCGGCGGCCCTCGACGAACAGCGCGGTGTTCTCGTCGACGCCGAAACCGCGGCGCACGCCCGCGGCCTGCATCGCGACGACCAGTCGGCCGAGCCGGCCCCGCTTGATGAAATGCTGGTCGACGAGGCCGTAGGGGAAGAAGCCGAGACCCGCGCCCATCAGCAGGCCGGGCTTCTTCGGGTCGGTGGTGACGCCGTGGACCAACGCCTCGAGCGAGGTGCCGCCGAGCAGCATCGGGCCCGACATCATCGCCGCGCCGGCGGAGGAGCCGGCGAGCAGGCCGCCGCCGGCCTGGGTCGCGCGGATCGCAGCGAGCGCCGCGGTCTCGCGGCCGTCCGGGGCGAGCGCGCGGGTAATCTTCGACTGGTCGCCGCCGGTGAAGTAGACGCTGCCGAAGCCATGGATCATCGCGGCGAGCGCCGGGTCGTCGGCGCCGGTCGTGCCGGGACCGCGGTGCAGCGGCGCGGCCTCGGCCTCGAAGCCGTGGCCGCGGAATACGGCGACTTGCTCTTCGGCGACCTCGATCGGCTCGGCGGACGCGGTTGGGAAGACGAGAATGCGTCCGTGCGCGAGCCGGCGTATCTCGGCGTAGATCGCAGCGTTGTTGTCCTCGAGCCGCCCGCCGATCACGGCGAGCTTTCCCGGCGAAATGCTCATGCTTCGGTCAGGCGATCGGGGCGATGCGGACGCCGCGGTCGTCGCTCACGAGCTGGTAGCCCTCTGGCACCGCGAAGCCCGCGGCGGCGATGCGCCGCTCGGGCGCCGGCGGGGCCGGGGCTTCGTTGGGGCGGAAGTAGATGATCTGCTTCCAGGTCGCGGTGATCGCCTCGCAGAACACCAGGACCAGGTCGTTCGGCCGGGCCATCTCGAGCGCGGTCTGCACCGAGGCGCTCTCGCTCTCGGCGACCTGGATCGCCTCGGGGGGCACGCCGAGCGCCACGAGCTCAGCCCGGATCATCTCGGGGATCTCCATCGGCGGGCGGCCGCGCGGGTCGTCGTCGGGATGAGTGACGTAGGCGTCGAACTTGCCCGCGACGGTGCGGGCGATGGCGCGCACGTCCTCGTCGCGGCGGTCGCCGGGGCAGGTGACGGCGACGATGCGCCGGCCCAGCGGGTTCAGACGTTCGACCAGGTCGACCATGGCGCCGACCGCGGCCTCGTTGTGGCCGTAGTCGAGGATCACACGAAAGCCGTGCTCGTCGAAGACGTTCATCCGACCGGGCGACTGGTAGAAGCTGTTGTCGAAGGTGCGCAGACCGTTGCGGATCTGGTCGAGCGATTTGCCGAGCGCATAGGCCATGGCGGCGGTGAACATCGCGTTCTCGACGTTGTGCAACGCCTTGCCTTCCAGCGTCGCGGGGATCAGGTGAGTCCAGATCAGCGGGATCTGCGCGCCGTTGTCGTAGATGACGATCTGCTCGCCGTTGACGCCGCGCTCGAGCACCGCGGCGCGCTTGCCGAGGCGGATGTGCTCGCGCACCAGCGGGTTGTCGGGGTTCATCGTGACATAGCAGATGTGCCGCGCGGGGGTGTGCGCGGCCATCTTCAGCGTGTGTTCGTTGTCCGCGGACAGCACCGCGGTGTCCTTGGCGACCTCGACCACCAGGCGCTTGACCTCGGCGAGCTGCTCGACGGTGTCCACGCCGCCGAGGCCGAGGTGGTCGGCGGTGACGTTCAGCACCGCGCCCACGTCACAGAAGTCGTAGCCGAGGCCGGCGCGCACGATGCCGCCGCGCGCGGTCTCGATCACCGCGATGTCGACGGTCGGGTCGCGCAGCACCATCGAGGCCGAGGCCGGGCCGGTCATGTCGCCCTTCACCGTGACGTTGCCGTCGATGTAGACCGCGTCGGTCGAGGTCTGGCCGACGACGTGGCCGGCCATCTTCAGCACGTGCGCGAGCATGCGCGCCGTCGTGGTCTTGCCGTTGGTGCCGGTCAGCGCCGCGATCGGGATGCGGCTGGGGGTTCCGGCGGGGAACAGCATGTCTAGCACCGCGCCGCCGACGTCGCGGCCCTGGCCTTCGGACGGCGCGATGTGCATGCGCATGCCCGGACCGGCGTTGATCTCGCAGATCGCGCCGCCGGTGTCGCGGAAGCTGGCGGTGATGTCGGTGGTCAGGAAGTCGACGCCACCGATGTCGAGGCCGACGGCGCGGATCGCGCGCTCGGCCATCAGCCGGTTGTCGGGGTGGATGACGTCGGTGACGTCGATCGCGGTGCCTCCGGTGGAGAGGTTGGCGGTCTGGCGCAGGTAGACGGTCTCGCCCTCGGCGGGCACGCTGTCGGGGGTGAGATCGCGCTCGGCGAGCAGCCGTTCGGCGACGGCGTCGAGTTCGAGCCGGGTCAGCATGTTCTCGTGGCCGGCGCCGCGGCGGGGGTCCTGGTTCACCAACTCGACCAGCTGCGCCACAGTCTGGGCTCCGTCGCCGACCACGTGGCCGGGCATGCGGCGGGCGGCGGCGACGAGCTTGCCGCCGACCACCAGGAGGCGGTGGTCGTCGCCGAGGATCATGCTCTCGACCACGACGCCGGAGCCTTCGGCCTCGGCGAGTTCGTAGGCGAGTTCGACCTCCTCGTCGGTGGTGAGGTTGACCGCGACGCCGCGGCCGTGGTTGCCGTCGACCGGCTTGACCACCACGGGGTAGCCGATGCGGTTGGCCGCGCGAACCGCATCGTCGGGTGAGCGGACCGAGCGCTGGCGCGGCACCGGCAGGCCGAGGTCGGACAGGAGGCGGGCGCACAGCTCCTTGTCGGAGGCGATCTCGACGGCGATGTGCGAGGTCTGGCTGGTCAGCGCCGCCTCGATGCGCTTGGCGTGGCGGCCCTGGCCGAGCTGGATCATGCTGGCGGCGTTGAGCCGCACCCAGGGGATGTCGCGCGCCTCGGCGGCGTGCACCAGCGCGAGCGCGGTGGGGCCGAGGGCGCGGCGGCCGGCGTAGTCGTCGAACTCGGCGATCTCCTCGGCGAGGTCGAGCGCGGGTTCGTCCTCGTGCGGGGCGATCAGCTCGATGAGGATCTGGCGGGCGACGTCGCCGGCCTCGAGCCCGACCTCCTCGGATTCGTAGCCGTAGAGCACCTCGACCTCGTCGGGATGCGCGCCCGGGCGGGTGAAGGCGGTCTGGGCGGGCGCGCCGGCGTGGTTCATCAACGCCAGCGCGAGGTGGGCCATCAGTTCGCCAAGCCGGGCGTCGGGGTCGCGCTCGAGCCGTTCGATCAGCGGAGCCCCGGTCTCGGTCCGCGCCGCGGCGAGGCCGGGCAGCTGGTCGAGCAGCGCAGCCAGCACGCGCTCGGCGACCTCGGTGACCGGCATGTCGGCGCGGCGGTGCAGGTCCACGGTCAGGCGGATCAGCGGCTGCTTGGCGTAGACATTGGGGCCGACGTAGACGGCGGTTGAGACGATCTCCATGGCGGCTCCCTGCGGCGGCGCGGGCGCGCGCCCGATTCACGCTTCAGTCGTATCGTGCGGCCCGAGGCGCGGAAAGGGCCTCCGCCCGATCAGCGCCCGGTCAGCGCAGATTGACCCGAAGCGCCGCGGCGGCCGCGACGGGCGCGAGGGCGAGGATCGCGACGCTGAGGCCGGCGAGGAGCAGAAACGCGGGCCAGGGATCGCCGCCGGCCGCCGCTTCGGCGGTGGCGCGGGCGCCGAAAATCAGGGTCGGGACATAGAGCGGCAGGACCAGGATGGAGAGAAGCAACCCGCCCCGGCGCAGGCCGACGGTGACGGCGGCCCCGATCGCGCCGAGGAAGCTGAGCGCCGGCGTGCCGGCGGCGAGGCCCGCAAGCAGCCAGGAATAGGCGGGCCCGGGCAGGTTCAGGGTGACCCCGAGCAGCGGGGCCGCGAGCACCAGCGGCAGGCCGGTAGTCAGCCAGTGCGAGAACGCCTTGAGCGCGACCAGCGCCTCCAGCGGCAGCGGCGCAAGCGCTAGGATGTCGAGCACGCCGTCCTCGGCGTCGGACTGGAACAGCCGGTCGAGCGAGAGCTGGCAGGCGAGCAGCGCCGCGATCCAGAGCAGCCCCGGCGCGATCCGCGCGAGCGTCTCGGGGTCGGGGCCAACGCCGAACGGCACGAGCAGCACGACGACGAGGAAGAATCCGAGGCCCAGTCCTGCGCCGCCGCCCGTCCGCAGCGCGAGGCGAAGCTCGCGCAGCAGCACGGCGTGCGCCGCCGTCACGTCATCGATCCCACGAGGAAGGGGTCGGCTGTGGCTGCGGGCGCGGGGGGCGCGAGGTGAATCTCGCGCGCGCCGACGAGGCCGAGATCGACGTGGGTGGCGATCAGCGCCAGCCCGCCGCCGGCGCAATGGCCGCGCACCTGGTCGGCGAACCGACCGGTCGCCTCGACGTCGAGCGAGACCGTCGGCTCGTCGAGCAGCCAGAGCCGGCGCGGCGCGAGCAGGAGGCGCGCGAGCCCGAGCCGGCGTTTCTGTCCCGCCGAGCAGGCATAGGCGGGGCGGTCGGCGAGGGGTGCGAGGTCCGAGCCCGCGAGCGCGGCGGCGACCGCGCCGCGCTTTGCGCCGAACAGCGCGGCCCAGAAGCCGAGATTCTCGGCGACGGTGAGCTGCGGTTTGATCGCGTCGAGATGGCCGGCGTAGGCGATGCGCTCGGCCCAGGCGTCGGGGTCGGCGCCGAGCGCGAGCCCGTCCAGCGCGACCGCGCCGGCCTCGATCGGCAGCAGGCCCGCGAGCGCGCGAAGCAGCGTCGATTTGCCCGCCCCGTTCGGGCCGCGCAGGATCAGCGTCGCTCCGGGAGCGAGATCGAAGCCGACCCCCGCGAGCACGCGGCGGCCGGCGCGGCGGCAGGCGAGGTCGGAGACGGTCAGGCCCATAGCCCCGCATAACCGAAGGCGGGCAGGGGCGAAAGTGCAGCGAATCAAGCGGAATATCTGTATGCCATTGTATGCCTTTGCGTCTGCGACCCTTGCGAGGCCGGCGGAATTGCGGCATACCCGCGTTAACGTTCCCGCACGCAGCCAGCCCTCCGGAGGCCAGATGACCGTATTCGTCGGAACCGATTCCGCCCAGACTCGCCGCACGCTGACCGTCGGAGGTAAGCCCTACGCCTACTATTCCATCGCTGCGGCCGAGGCGGCAGGGTTGGGCGATTTCAGCCAGGCGTCTCCTGGCGCTTCAATGCCTGGGGCGGAA
>JANOEW010000140.1:0-1779 GCA_031413475.1 Amaricoccus sp. | reverse complement strand
CAATCTTCGACGGCCAGGGCTTCGTGACGCCTGCCGACGCGACCGTGATCCCGGAGGGACTCACGGCCGACAACCTGATCCTGCGAGGCGGCGTCCGCGCGGTCGCCAGTTCGATCGCGGTCGACACGCTGCGGGTCGAGGCCGGCGCCACGCTGACACATGCGCCGCAGAGCGAAGCCGGTCTCGCGATCGACGTACGACGCCTCGTGGTCGAAAGCGGCGCCGCGATCGACGTCAGCGGTCGCGGCTATCTCGGCGGCACTCGCAGCGGCCTGCCCGATGGCGTCGCGCACACGCTCGGCTTTGCGGCTGGCGCACAGGGCGGCGCCGGCGGAAGCCACGGCGGACTCGGAGGCGACTTCGCGAGCAACGGCGCGAACGTGCCGAATCCCAGTTACGGAGACGTACGTCGGCCCGCGCAGCTCGGCGCCGGCGGCGGTGCCTGGGGCGGGCCTGGCGGCGATGGCGGCGGCGCGCTGCACATCGTCGCGAGCCAGTTGGTTGCGGTGGACGGCGCGATCCGGGCGAATGGCGGTCTCTCGGCGGGTTCGGCCTCGGGCGAAGGCGCCGGTGGTTCGGTCTGGATCGAGACCGGGACGCTCGGAGGCGCCGGCACGATCTCGGCCGACGGCGGCACCACGAATGGCGGCAACCGCACGGGCGGTGGCGGCGGTCGGGTCGCGATCCATGCGGACGCAGTCGACCCGGCGTCTGATCTGCTCGGGGCGCGACGCGCAACCGCGTACGGTGGCGACGGATTCTACGGCGACGGCGCGCCGGGCACGCTGCTGATCGCACTCGACGGCATCGAGACACTCGTCTTCGACGCGGGCCGCACGATCGATACGTGGGCGCCCGAGGCGTCGCTGCCAGTGGTCGGTCCGGGCACGGCGGTCGCCGTGACGGCCGATTCGCTGACTCTCGACGGCCGCCTTCCGGCGCCGGGTGTGCTCGTGAACCACCTCGTCGGCACGCGCGTCAATCCGAACACTGCGCAGGACGAGAGCTTCCGCATCGTCGCGAACAGCACCGACACGCTCGTGGTCGCGACGCCGAACGAGAACGGTGCCGCCTTCGCATCGGTCGCGCTCGCGGGTGCTCCGTATGCAGCGACCTGGCGCTTCGGGAACGCCATGTTGCGCGGCGGCGTGCGCGTCGCGTTGTCGGATCCGATCGCCGTCAACGCCTCGCTCTCGGTCTCCGAACGCTCGGTGCTGACGCACCCCGAGACGACGGACGTCTACGCGGGCGCGCTCGACATCGACGCGGGCACCCTCGCGATCGACGCGACCAGCGCGATCGACGCGAGTGCGCGCGGCCATCTCGGCGGCGGTCGCTTCGGGATCCACCCCGAAGGAAACACGGTCGGCTTCGTGCCCGGTGCACAGGGTGGGACCGGCGGCAGCCACGGTGGCCTCGGTGGCGATTACGCCAGCAACGGCGCGAGCGTCCCGAATCCGGTCTACGGCTCGGCGAGCGAGCCGCTCGCGCTCGGTTCCGGCGGCGGCGCCTGGGGCGGGGACGGTGGCGACGGCGGCGGCCTCGTGCGGATCGTCGTCGACGCGCTCGCGCTCGACGGCTCGATCCGCGCGAACGGCGGCGTCTCGATCGGATCGGCGTCGGGCGACGGCTCGGGTGGCTCGGTGAACCTGCGCGCTGGCGTCATCTCGGGGGCCGGCTCGATCTCCGCCGACGGCGGCACCTCGAACGGCGGATCTCACGTCGGCGGCGGCGGCGGGCGGGTCGCGATCCGCTACGCGAGTCCTGCCGGTCCGTTGC
>JANOEW010000139.1:0-3726 GCA_031413475.1 Amaricoccus sp. | reverse complement strand
GCTTCGATCAGGTTCTTGTTGATGAACAGCGGGTTCCCTTCGGTGCCCGGAGGCAGCGGCAACCACGGCACCGTGGGGTGATTCTTCTCTGCCGCCGTTGCGATCGCTACGCGACGGCCCTCGCCCGCGAGTTACTATGTTGGCGCCTCCTGTCTTGCGGGGTGGCCGGCGAATTCCGCCAGCCGTTTCTTCCAGGCTTCGGTGGACAGCACCTCGCGATTGACCACGCCGCGCGGCGTGCGGCCGTGCTGGACGTCGAGCACCGCCCTGACATCCGCCGCCCCGTTGCCGGCGAAGCACTGATCGGTCCAGCACAGCGCATGCGGCGCGAGGATGACGCTGTCGAGCTTCAGGATCGGATCGTCCGCCTCGGGCGGCTCGTCCTCGAGCACGTCTAGCCCGGCGCCGGCGATGCGCCCCTCCTGCAGCGCCTTGGTCAGCGCCTGCTGGTCGACGATCGGACCGCGGGCGGTGTTGATGAGAAACGCCGTGGGCTTCATCAGGGCCAGCCGCTCGGCATTGACGAGGTGACGGGTTTCGGGCGTCAGCGGGCAGCTGACGGAGAGCACGTCGGCGCGGCGGAACACCTCCTCCAGGCCGACCAGTTCGATGCCGAGCTCGGCCGCGACGCCCCTGTCCGCGAACGGATCGTGGGCGATGAACGTCATGTCGAAGGGCCTGGCGAGGCGGAAGACCTCCGCGCCGATGTTGCCGATGCCGATCGAGCCGAGAGTGCGGCCGACGAGGCCGACGCCCATTTGGTCCGAGCGCCTAGCATAGCCCGGCGCCGCCTCGCGCGTCAGCCGGTCCTTGACCATCAGCCTGCCGGTCAGGGCCAGCATCAGGGTGATCACCGACACCGCAACGGGGCGCCGGACGCCGTCGGGCGTGATGACGAGCGCAATGCCGGCCCTGGTGCAGGCCTCGACGTCGACGGTGTCGTAGCCGACCCCGAAGCGGGCCACCACCGCGAGCCGGCCGCTCGTCGGCGCGCTCGCTGCGTCGAAGCGATGCCCCAGAAGGATCAGCGCGTCGAACTCCTCGAGTTGGTCGGCGCGGATCGGGTTCGCCGACTCGAGGAACGCCATCTCGACGCCCGGCGCACTCCGCAGCGGCTCGAGATCGAAATCGGGGTAGGTCGGCGACCCGTCGGATTTCCTGAAATCGCCCGAGAGCGCCACGCGGAACCTGCCGTCGCCCATCGTCACCTCCCCAGCCCTAGGCGCATCCGGCGCGCAACTTGCCGATCGCCTCCGAGAGCGCATTGTGGAGCACCCAGACATCGCCAGAGTAGCAGATAAAATCGAAACCCTGCGCGTAGATCTCGACACCCTGCTCGACCGTCGGAACCAGCCGGCCGAGGGCCTTGTTGTGCCTCCTGGTGGCGGCGATCGTCGTGTCGATGGCGGCCTTGAATTTCGGATGGTCGAACTCCCCGGGGACGCCGAGCGACACCGACAGGTCGAAATGCCCGACCCACAGGCAGTCGACGCCGTCGATGGCGGCCATCGCGTCCGCGTTCTCGACGCCTTCGGCGGTCTCGATCTGGCAGAACAGCGTCGTCCGCTGATTGGCCGCTTCGAACTTGTCGGCTACCGTTCCCGGCCGGTACCGGTCGTGGGCCACCTGCAGCGCGACGCCGCGTTTTCCGGCCGGATAATACTTCATCGAGTTGACGATGTGCCGCACTTCCTCGACGTCGCCGACCATGGGCAGCATCAAGCCTTCCGCCCCCATGTCCATCGCCCGGGCGATGTGGTGGTACTCGCGCGAGGGGACCCGCACGATCGCGGGAAGCTGCGCCGCCTCGAAGTACCGGATGGCGCTCTTGACGGTTTCGAAGCCGAAACCGGAGTGTTCGAGGTCGAAGAGCACGAAGTCGCAGCCCGCCGACTTCAGGATATGGCCGATCCCGGGCGTGGCGAACTCGACGATGAAATGCCCGAGCTTCGCGGACCTCGTTGCGGCCATCGCCTTCAGACCCTGATCCGCCACTTCCATCCCTCTCTGTCGATCCCGTTCTTGCGGCGGGCGCAATGCTAGATATCTGCGGCCGCCAGTCCCTCGCGGACAAGATCGCATCGGAGAACCGACTTCTTGCTCACCAGCGATTCGCTCTCGCGGTTGAAGCGCGAATAGTGCGCCGAACGGCAGTGCTCCTCGAAGGCCGCCTCGTCGTCATAGATCTCGTAGAGCAGCACTCGGTCAGGTTCGCCCCGCGGTTCGACCACGTCGAAGCGGCGGCAGCCGGGTTCGTTCCTGACGGAATCCCCGGCGTTGGCGTCGACCAGGCGACGAAACTCCAGGTGCGTGTCGGTCCTCAGGCGAAAATCGACGATGATCACGAATCCGGTCATCGGCCGGCCTCGACGATCTCGGTATACCGGCGCGACACGTATTCGAGGTGGTTGCGCATGGCGCGTTCCGAGCGGTCCGGATCGCGCGCCGCGACAGCTTCGAAGATGTCCCTGTGCGCCTGGTATGCCTTCTCGTCCTCGCCCGCAGCCAGGGTCCTGTGACGCTGTTCGAGCAGCCATTCGGCGAGCGCGGCGTGGACCGCCGTGAAGATCGGATTGCGCGCAATCAGCGCGAGGACGTAATGGAAGTCGACGTCGGTCCGCTCGAACTGCTCGAGATCGCCGATCGAGCGGTGGTTCGCTTCCAACGCGGCTTCGAAACTGGCGAGGTCCGCGTCGGTCGCGTGCAATGCGGCGTGTCGCACAAGGCCGGCCTCGAAGAAGATGCGCGCCTGCTGGAAGTTCCGAACGCCGCCCGGTTCGGCGATCATGTGGCGGGCCGGGCCGCTGAGCGCATCGAGGACGAATTGCGGCGTGGGACGCGTCACCCGGGCGCACTCGCCCGAACCGACCTCGACGAGACCCATTTTACTCAGATGCAGGAGGGCCTCGCGGACCGACGGACGGCCAACGCCGAACTGGCGCATCAGCTCACGCTCAGAGGGAAGCCGCTCCGTTTCCGCAAACGTGCCGTCCTGGATCATCTTTTCGAGATGATCCGCGACATCCTCGGACAGTCGCCGCTTCCGAACCAATCCGTGCATGTTGGCATACCTATCATACCACCGGACTGGTGTAAGGTGGCAAATTTCGAAATTTCAAACCGTCACCCCAAGGCGCGCGCGGGCGCGCGCAAAGCAGTAAGAAAAAAAGTGAACCAGGGGAGGCTGGTAGTGCTGGCAGTCTGGAGCGAACCCGTCTCCCGAGACGGAATCCCTGCTAACAGGGAAAATATCAGGGTAATCAGGTAGAAATCCGCGTTTGAAAAGTCAACCGACGCCGTAATACCGAGCGTTTTCAAGCCATTCCCAGAAAATGCGCCAGATTCTTAACAGGGGAAAAATCTGCAGGGTTCAGGCAAATCCCTGGCACTTGCAGGGAAAACGTCTCGGCGGCGTGTGACCGCCGCAGGCGCGAACGGCTTCGGTTTGGACGGTCCGGCGCTCGAGCCCCGCGATCCGCGCCGTTGTTGCTGGAGATCCCGGGTGCGGCGATCCGCACGACCGATCGAAGATCTTGTTCCGGCGGAGTTAGGCGACCGCATTGAGGATGGCCCAGCCGCAGCCGAACGGAGCCTCAAATACTCCGCGCCTACTGGGAGCCCGTCTCAGCTCAGCGGTCGAATTGCCGAGCAGCTGTGCTCCGGCTGATTGAACCGCGCCGGGTTTCCCGGAGACCTCATCTTCTGAGAGAGTGAGGTCATGGAAGC
>JANOEW010000138.1:0-1935 GCA_031413475.1 Amaricoccus sp. | reverse complement strand
CGCGGCCCGCTGCACCGAGGACTTCGTCCCCGACGACGCCCTGGTCCGGGTCATCGACGCGGTCGGTGAGCGCCTCGATGTCTCCGCTTTCGAGCGCCGTTACCCCGGCGGCGGGCGGCCGGCGTATCATCCGCGACTGCTCGCCAAGCTCGTGATTTACGGCATGTGCATGGGCGTGCTCAGCGCGCGCGAGCTCTCGCGCCGGCTCGAGCGCGACCTGCATTTCATGTGGCTCGCCTGCGAATTACGCGTCGATCACGAGGTGCTCAGCGACTTCCGCCGCCGCTTCCACGACGAGATCCGCGGCCTCTTCAAAGAGACGCTGCGCCTCGGCATCGGGCTGGGTCTGGTCAACTTCGGCTGCATCGCGATCGACGGGACCAAGATCGCGGCGGCGGCCCGGCGGCGCGCTTTGAACAAGGCGGATCTGGACAAGACGCTGGCCCGTTTGGACGAGCGCATCGAGAAACTGCTGGCCGAGGCACAAGCGCTCGACGCCGCCGAAGATGCCCAGTTCGGCACGGCGCGGGGCGATGAGGTTCCCCGCAAACTGGCCAGCGCCCAGGCCCTGCGCGAGAAGCTGCAGGCGCTGCTCCCGGCCGCCACCGCGGACCCGAAAAGGCGCCTCAGCCCGACCGATCCCGAGGCGCCGATTCAGAAGACGCAGGATGGCAAACGGCCCGGCTACAACGGTCAGATCGCGACGGACGACAAGGTCGGCCTGATCGTGGCGCAGGACGTGACGTGCGAGCAAAACGACACCGGGCAGTTCGCGCCGCTGGCCGCGCAGGTGGTCGAGAATCTGCAGCGTGCGCCCGCGACATTCGTCGCCGACAGCGGCTACCACTCGGCCGACGCGCTCGGCTACCTGGCGGCCAACCCGGAGCTCAACGCCTACATCAAGCAGCAGGCGGCGCAGACCCCCGGCTTGTTCGGGCACGCAGATTTCGAGTACGACGCAGCCGCCGACGAGTACCGCTGCCCGGCGGGCAGAGTGCTTGGTTTCAAGGGCCTCACGGACTTCGGCCGCCAGCCGACGCGGGTCTACCGGGTCGCGCACAGCTGCGCCGATTGCGAGCTGCGCGCGCGCTGCTTCAAGGGCAAATGCGCCTACCGCAAGCTGATCGTCCAGCCACACAGCCGCCTGTCGGTGGCGATGAAACGCCGGCTGAAAACGGACGCCGGAGAGCAAGCGCTGCGGACCCGGGGCGAGACCGTGGAGCGCACTTTCGGGACGATTAAGACGCAGCTGGGCCTGCGGCAATACCTGACGCGAGGGCTGCAAAACGCGCAGACCCAGTTCTGCCTGGCGGCGATCGCGGTGAACGTGCGCAAACTGGCAGGGTGGATTCTAGCCAACGGCTGGACGCCGGCTCCAGCGTAGCGGGCAAGCCACAAAAGCGCTCCGCGGAGGCCACAACCCGCCCCCAACGCCGCCCCCCCAACGCCCCAGGACGCCCCGGGAGCGCCCAAGAACCAAGATCCGCCAGCCAAACCGATCATCGCCGTGACGGGAACCACCTGACACGCTGCACGAGACCGCGCGGAAGCTTTGGCGACAGGCTCGGAAGCTCGTGGGCTAGCGCCTCCCCCACGCCCCCCTGAGCCCCTCCTGCCGGTGCATTTGACCTCCACGGCCTGACGGGCCATTATTGGCTCTGCGGATGACGCCAGGGAGGTCAGCTCATGGAACAGGAAGCTATTGCTCGGCTTGAACCGAAGACGGCGCGGGAAGCGATCGTTGGCCGCATTGCCGAGGATCTGCGGCTCACGCCCTTCCTCGCTCGCGCGTATTACGAGCAGATGGCCGAGTATTTCCGCCTCTACGCCGGGCTCGATTTGCAGGACAATCAGGTCGCCTATTGCGCGGTCGCCGCCGAGGAGCCGCCCGGAAAATCGATCGCTCAGTGCCAGCGACTCTCCGTCCGGCTCACC
>JANOEW010000137.1:0-2498 GCA_031413475.1 Amaricoccus sp. | reverse complement strand
CCTGACGCCGATGGCGATCGCCGGCCCCGTGCGCGGCTCGGACCACGTTAAGACCAAATACTCGCCGGACGGCTCGATGACCCGCGGCACGCTCAACAACTGCGCCAACGGCTTCACGCCCTGGGGCACCTACCTGACCTGCGAAGAGAACTGGGCCGGCTATTTCTCCAACACCGACGCCGAGATGGCGCGCGAGCACGACCGCTACGGCGTCTCCGACGACCCGCTCGGCGGGCGCTACGGCTGGCATCTCGCGGCGGGCGGCGCGGACGACTACGTGCGCTTCAACGCCACCGCGACCGGCGCGAGCGCGACCGAGGACTACCGCAACGAGCCCAACAGCTTCGGCTACGTGGTCGAGATCGACCCGAGCGACCCGGACAGCGTGCCGGTCAAGCACACCCATCTCGGCCGCTTCGCCCACGAGGGGGTGGTCTTCGCCCCGCCGGTCGCCGGGAAACCGCTCGCGTTCTACTCCGGCGACGACTCGCGCTTCGAGTATATCTACAAGTTCGTCTCCGCCGCGCCCTATGACCCCGCTACGACCGACGGCTCGATCCTCGACGCGGGCACGCTCTACGTCGCCAAGTTCGACGACGACGGCGGCTCCGGCGAATGGCTGGCGCTTGCGCCGGGCGAAAACGGCCTGACGCCGGAGAACGGCTTCGCCGATCTCGCGGACATCCTCGTCAACACCCGGCTGGCCGCCGACCAGGCTGGCGCGACCAAGATGGACCGGCCGGAGTGGGGCGCGATCCACCCCCAGACTGGCGAAGTCTACTTCACCCTCACCAACAACTCGCGGCGCATGCAGACCCAGGTCGACATGGCCAATCCGCGGGCAGTCAACGAATGGGGTCACATCATCCGCTGGACCGAGGCGGGCGGCGACCATGCGGCGACCAGCTTCGACTGGGACCTCTACGTCATCGCCGGCGACGCGTCCCGCTCGGCGACGCTGACCGGCACGCCGCTCGACGACACCAACACCTTCGCCTGCCCGGACGGGCTCGCGTTCGACCACGACGGCCGGCTCTGGATCCAGACCGACATCGGCGAGGAAGCCCAGGTCGGCGCGCTCGTCGCCTTCGGCAACAACGTCATGCTCTGCGGCGACCCGCAAACCGGCGAGATCCGTCGCTTCCTGACCGGCCCGCGCGGCCAGGAGATCACTGGCTGGGCGCTCACCCCGGACGGCCAGACGGCGTTCGTCAACGTGCAGCATCCGGGCGGCACCACCACGGTCGACGAGTTCGTCGCCGGAACCTTCACCTCGAACTGGCCCGACGGCGGGACCGCCACGCCGCGCTCGGCGACGGTGGTCATCAGTCGCGAGGGCGGCGGCGTCGTCGGCTCCTGATCCGACGCAGGCGCATCGGGTGGCGGCCGGTCCCACGTCGGGATCGGCCGCTTTCCGTTCCGCCGCGCGGTCGGCTTTCGCTGGCGCGTGGCTTGCGGCGTGCTATGACAGCGCGGCGCGACGACAAAACGCGGGAAAAACGAGGGAGTGACTGGCATGGAAGGCATCGTGGCGATCATCGTTCAGGCGGTGGCCGGCGCCGCCGGCGGCGGCATTGCGGGAAACCTGATCAAGACGGCGGGCATGGCGCTCTTGCCGAAGCTGCTGTCGGGGGCGATCGGCGGCGTCGCCGGCGGCTCGATCCTCGGCGCGCTGCTCGGGGGCGGTGGCGGCGTCGATCCGGCGGCGGTCGCGGACGCGGCCACCGCGGCGGGCGGCATGAACATGGGCGCGCTGATCGCGCAGCTGGTCGGCGGGGTCGCCGGCGGCGGCGTCCTGACCGCCATCGTCGGTCAGTTCATGGGCAAGAAGTAATCCGCGGCGCGCCGCCGGCGCCGACGTCGGCCCGACCGCGCCAGCGGTCGGCGCCGTTTTCGGCGACCTGAACCGGCGGCGGCGATGCGGAGGGGTGACGTGGCCGAATTCAGCGAACGGGACCTGCGCGACGCGCTCGGCCGCTTCGCGACCGGCGTCACCGTCATCACCACCATGACCGCGGACGGGCCGCTCGGCATCACCGCGAACAGCTTTGCCTCGCTGTCGCTCGACCCGCCGCTGGTGCTGTGGTCGCCGGCGCGCAAGTCGAGCCGCTTCGCCGCCTTCGAGGCCGCGAGCCACTTCGCCGTCCACGTGCTCGCCCGCGACCAGCAGGCGATCGCCGAGCATTTCGCCCGGCTCGGCGACGGCTTCGATCGCTTCGGCTTTGCGCCCGGCCTCGGCGCGGCGCCGCTGCTCGCCGACGGCGCTGCGCGCTTCGAATGCCGGCACGCCGCCCGCTTCGACGGGGGCGACCACCTGATCTGCGTCGGCGAGGTGCTGCGCCTCGCCCACGACGACCGCGCGCCGCTCGTCTACCATCAGGGCGGCTACCGCGGCCTCGCCGGCTGACGCGACCCTGCCCGGCCTCCGCCCGCCGCCGACGGCCTGACGGCCGCCGCCGCCGGCCGGACCGAAGCGCCGCGTCGACGTCGCGCCCGTG
>JANOEW010000136.1:0-3609 GCA_031413475.1 Amaricoccus sp. | reverse complement strand
GTCTCGATCCTGGCGGAGCCGAACCTGACCGCGCGCTCGGGGGAGACCGCGAGCTTTCTCGCGGGTGGCGAATATCCGTACACGGTGGCGCAGGACGAGGGCTCCAACACGATCGAGTTCAAGGACTTCGGCATCGGGCTGAACTTCACGCCGACCGTGGTCGACGGCTCGCGCATCAGCCTAACGGTCGCGACCGAGGTGAGCGATCTCGACTTCTCGACCGGGCAGGACGTGCCCTCGATCGTCACGCGGCGGGCCGACACCACGGTCGACCTCGGCAGCGGCCAGACCTTCGCGATCGCGGGGCTGATGCAGAACCGCTCGTCGCAGGACGCCTCGCGGATGCCGGGCCTGGGCGCGGTGCCGGTGATCGGCGCGCTGTTCCGCTCGACCGGCTTCGTGCGCGGGCAGACTGAGCTCGTCATCCTGGTCACCCCGGTAATCGTGAATCCGACCACCGGCACGCGCCTGCGGAAGCCGACCGACGGCTACGTCCCCCCGAATGACTTCGAGCGCATCGTGCTCGGCCGGTTCCAGGGGAATCCGAACGCCGCGACGCTGGCGCAGTCGCGGCTGGGCGCGCGCCGGCTGAACGGCGCCAACGGCTTCGTGTTCGACTGATGCAGAGGAACCGGACCATGGCGCGAAGCACGCAGGCCCTGGCGCTCGCCGTAGCGCTGGGCGCGCTCGGTGGCTGCGCGGCGCAGCCGATCGGCACGTTCGACCCCGCGACGATCTCGCGGCTCGGCGGAGAGGTGCAGCGCGACATCTACTTTCGGCCAGGCACGGCAAATCTGCTGCCCGGCGAGGCGGAGGAGGCGAACGGGCTGCTGCGCGGCCTCGTGCTGCGGCCGCAGGACGACGTTATCGTCACCTTCGGCTCGACCGGCTCGGACCGGCTGAACGCCCAGCGCGCGGCGACGCTGCGCCGCGCTTTCGCGAGCGGCCCCGCGCGTCTGCGGATCGTGGGGCCGCTCGGTTTCGCTCAGGTCCCCGACCAGCCCGACGTCGTCCTGCTGCAGGTTGTCCGCTACGACCGGGCGCTGGTTACCTGCCAGGGAAGCGGGCGGACCAACGAGAGTCCCGCGCTGCTGACGCCGATCCCGTTGATGGGCTGCGCCAACGCCGCGAACCTTGCGACCCAGGCGGCCGATCTGCGCGACCTGACCGCGCCGCGCCGGCTGGAGGGCTCCGACGCGTTCCCGAGCATCGCGGCCGTCGATCGGTACCGCAAGGGCGAGGTGAAGATCACCCCGCTCGACTCGATGTCGAACTGAGGCCGGCCATGGCACGCCCCGCGCTTGCGACGAAAAGCGGCATGATCTTCGACGCCGACCAGGCCGACCGCGATCCCTTCGGCGCCTATCTCGCCGACGACGCCACTGCGGCGGCGGCCCAGATGGTGGCGAAGCTGCGCGGCTGGTCCGCGGGGTCGATCCGCAAGGGCGGGCTGCCCACGGCGCTGCGTCTGCTCGGCGTCGCACCGCCGCCGCGGTTTCTGATCCTCGACGTCGAGGGGCTCGCCATCGAGGAGGTCGAGTCCGGTCTGACCGAGATCGCCCGGCTCGGCGCCGCGGTGATCGCGCTCGGGGCGATCAACGACGTCAACTACTTCCGCCGGATCATGCGGGCGGGCGCGCGCGACTACCTGGTCAAGCCGGTCGACGCTGATCTCCTGGGCGAGGCGCTGGTCCGACTGGAGCAGCCCGGCGACGCAAACAGCCCGCACGGGCGGGTGGTCGGTTTCCTCGGCGCGCGCGGCGGCGTAGGCGAGACCACGCTGGCGATCAACGCGGCCTGGATCATGGCCGAGAAGCTCAGCCGCCGCACCGCGCTGGTCGACATGGACATCTACGCCGGCAACATCGCGCTGGCGCTCGACATCGAGCCGACCCACGGCCTGCGCGAGGCGTTCGACGACCCCGAGCGGGTCGACGAGGTGTTCCTGCAGAACGCCATGGCCAAGTTCGGCAAGAGCCTGCACGTGCTCGCGACCGAGGAGGCCTTCGACGACACCGTGCGAATGAGCGACGACAAGCTTCTGATGCTTGCCGACACGATGCGCGCGAACTTCGACATGTCGATCCTCGACATCCCCCGACACTTCGTGATGCGCGAACCGGCACTGTTCTCGCGGTTCGACGATCTGGTGATCGTGACCGAACTGACGTTGCAGTCGCTGCGCGACGCCAACCGGCTGACCAAGCTGCTGCAGGCGCGCAACCGGGCGATGAAGCTTCACATCGTCGCGAACCGGGCGTCGGCCAAGCCCGACGTGACGGTCAAGGAGTTCGAGACCGGCATCGACGGCAAGCTGCGCTGCGTCTTCTCCCACGATCCGAAGTCCTTCGCTGCCGCCGCGATCAAGGGGCGGGCGCTGATCGGCCACAATCCGAAGCATCGGATCGTCTCCGACCTTCATCGCTTCTGCATCGAACTGGCCGGAGTGCCGGAGGAGCAGAAGCAAGGCTTCTTCAAACGACTCGGGCGGAAGTAGTCCGGCATGGAGGACGGGTTCGACACGAGCGGGCTGACCGGCGGGGGCGGCGCGCTTGCCATGCTGCGCGCCGCGGCGGCCGAACGGCTGCGCGCGTCGCTCGGGCCGGCGGGCCTCGCCGCGGCGAGCCCGCTCGATCTGGCCGAGCGCGCCAACGAGATCCTCGAGATCATGGTCGCCGATCACCCCGCCAAGCCGAGTCTGGCCGAGCAGCGCCAGCTGCTGCGCGACCTCCTCGACGGGTTGCAAAGCGAGCGGGCGTCGCGCGCGCGCGCGGAAGTGACCGCGACCGGCGGTCCCGCGTCGGCGGCGCCGACCACGACCGTGCACGATCCCCTCGCCGAGATCGAGGTCAAGACCGCGCCCGAACTGCGCAACAAGCGCGACCTGCAGGTCAAGGCGCAGGTGATGCCGATGCTGATGCAGCGCATCGACATCTCGGTCGCCTCGTCGCTGGGGCCGGACGAGCTGCGCAGCCAGATCGCCGAAATCGTCGAGCAGATCATCGTCGACCTGCGCATCCAGCTGAACGCGTCGGAGATGAAGTCGATCGTCCGGCTCTTGGTAGACGACATGGTGGGCCTCGGGCCGCTCGAGCCGCTCCTGAACGACGAGACCGTCACCGACATCATGGTGAACGGCCCGTACCAGGTCTACGTCGAGCGCAAGGGCAAGCTCGAGCTGACCGACGTAGTGTTCCGCGACGACCCGCACGTGCTGCACGTCGCGACCCGGATCGTCACCGAGGTCGGCCGTCGGGTGGACGAATCCACGCCCCTCGTCGACGCCCGGCTCAAGGACGGCAGCCGCGTCAACATCATCATCCCGCCGCTGGCTATCGACGGGCCAACGATCGCCATCCGCAAGTTCTCCAAGAAGGAGATTACCCTCGACGTGATGGCGCGGCAGGGCAACGCCTCGCCCGACATGGCCACCGTGCTCAAGATCGCCGGGCGGGCCCGGCTCAATATCCTGATCTCCGGCGGCACCGGCTCGGGCAAGACGACGCTGCTCAACGCGCTGTCCCAGCTCATCGATCCGACGGAGCGAATCGTCACGGTCGAGGACGCGGCCGAGTTGCAGCTGCAACAGCCGCACGTGGTCAGGCTCGA
>JANOEW010000135.1:0-5004 GCA_031413475.1 Amaricoccus sp. | reverse complement strand
GACGATCGTGCCGAACTTCGGCCGGTACTGGATGCGGGCCAGCGCATAGGCCGCCATCGACCCGACCGCGACGCAGAGCGCGGTCGAGAACAGCGCTATGACCAGCGAGTTGAAGTAGGCCTTCATCGTGTCCTTGATGTCGAAGACGAACAGCTCGCGCCAGGCGTGCAGGCTCGGGGTGAAGTCGACCCAGGGCAGGTAGACCGGCCCCCGGTTCACGTCGATCGGCAGTTTGAAAGAGGTGATCAGCACCCAGTAGATCGGAAACAGCACGAAGGCGGTCCAGATCAGCAGAACGCCGTAGACCAGCACTTTCGTCCCCGGCGCCATGCGCCCGATGCCCGGAGGCTCGAAGAGACGCGACCAGAGCGATTGGGCGCCGGGATCGGAGGCGCTCATGCCTGACGAATCCGGCCGAGCACGACGAGGTTGAAGAACGAGACGCAGACGATGACGGTGACGAAGAGGAGCAGGTAGGCCACCGCCGCCGATTGCCCCATGTCGAGGGCGCGCCACGAGAAGAACGAATGCAGCGTCATCGACTCGGTGGCGATGCCCGGCCCGCCCGAGGTCATGATGTTGGGCAGGTCGACGATCTTGAACGCTTCGATCGTGCGGATCAGGATCACCGTCGCGGCCACCGGCAAGATCTGCGGCCAGGTGATCTCGCGAAAAATCTGCCAGCCGCTGGCGCCGTCGACCTCGGCCGCCTCGACCAGATCGCGCGACACGTTCTCCAGCGCGGCGAGCATGATCACGAAGATGAACGGGATCCATTGCCAGCTGTCGCCGACCACGATGAAGGCGCGCGCCGTCCAGGCGTCGGCGGCCCAGGCGAAATCGCGCAGGCCGAGCCCGTTCCAGACCGGCGCGAACGGCCCCTTGGAGGTGTCGGCCATCATGCGGAAGGCATAGCCGACGCCGATCGGGGTAATCATCAGCGGTAGGAAGAAGGCGACGCGGAAGAAGGTGCGCGCCCGGATCGGCTGGACGCAGAGCAGCGCGAGGCCGAGGCCGATGGCGAACTGGATCGCGCAGCCGACCATGACGTAGAACAGCGTCACCCCGAGCGTGCCGAACGGGTTGCCGCTGAACAGCGTCGCGGCGAACAGGAACGCGAGACCGATCCCGAAGGCGGCGGTGATCAGGCGGCCGAGGAAGCCGAGCAGGGTGAAGCGGGATCGGGCGTAGCGGGCCAGCCACCACAGGATGCCGCCGGTCGCGGCGAGGGCGACGACCCATCCGAGCGGGCTGATGGTGGTGAAGGTGCCGAGGAAGTGGAACTGCTCGGAGCCGAAAATCTGCTTCGCGAAGTTGTCGAACCCGACGAAGCGGATCTGGTAGGCGCCGCCGCGCAGCCGGATGCGCGAGAACGCAATGACAAGCGAAGCGACCAGCGGGAAGATCGAGAAGATCAGGATCATCACCACCGCGGGGGTGATGAAGACCTGGGCTGAGTGGCGATCGAGCCATTCGCTGAACCGCGCGCCCCGGCCGACGACGACGCCGGCCGGGGCGGCGCGCCCCGGCCGGTCGATCTCGGTCTGCGCCGGGGCGGCCATGGCCCCGTCGCTCAGTTGGTGATGCCGAGCGACAGTTCGTACATGTTGCGCTGTGCGTCGCGGCCCAGATCCTCGGTGATCTCCTCCCAGCCCGCGGCGATGTTGGCGACCGCCTCCTCCGCGGTGATCTCGTCGGACAGGAACCGCGCCAGTTCGCGGTCGAGCACGACGCCGGTGTACTGCTGCGCGCCGGGGATGCGGATGTCCGAGGCCATGTTGGGGCTGTTCAGGCTGGCCTTGATCGCCCCGAGGTAGTTCTCGGCAAACTCCGGCGAGAACCCGGCCGCAATCCAGGGCTCGGTGTTCTCGAGCTGGGAGTTGCGGTAGGGGTTGTAGCCGGTCCAGCCGATGGTGACGTCGACGTTCGATTGCGCCGCCTGGTTGACGTAGCTGAGGAAGTCGTAGGCTGCCTGTTTGACCTTGGGATCGGCCTTGGCGTTGATCAGGCCGGACCAGCCGCCGAACGCCGCGAACGGGGCAAAGTTGATGCCGTCGATGGCGTTGGGACAGATCTCGGGCGTACAGTCGACGAGCTTGCCGGTGGCTTCGTCGAGGACGCGCGTCGTGCCCGGCATTATGGCCGCGCCCATCTTGTCCTTGATCGCGGCGCCGGACGGGTCGATCGAGAGCGGCCCGATGTCGCCCCAGTCGATCACCAGGCCGCAGCGGCCCGCCTGCACCAGCGCGCGGGTGTCGCCGATGTCGTGGTTCAGCTCGTCCGGCGGCCCGAACTCGCCGTTCGCTTTGTAATCGTTCAGCGCCTGAATCCAGGCCTCGTTGTCGACCTTCGGCTTCATGGTCTCCGGGTCGAAGAAGATGCCCTGGCCGGTGCCCTGGGTCTGCACATAGGCCGCGGCGATCGACATCGCGGCGAAGTAGGACTGGGCGTTGCGCTTCTTGAACATGCACGAGCCGAAGTCGGGCTCGGCGTCGCCGTTGAGATCCTTGCCGTGCATCGCGGCGGCGACCGTGCGATACTCCTCCCAGGTCTTGGGCGGCTCGAGCCCGAGTTCATCCATGATGTCCCGGCGATAGTAGATCATCTGGAAGTCGCCATCGACGGTGATCAGATAGGTCTTGCCGCCGATCTTCTGGTTGAACTCGCGGAAGTAGGGCGCGATGTCGTCGATGTCGATCTTGGTGTCGGCCTCGACGTAGGGGGTCAGGTCCTCGACCAGCCCGCCGTCGACCAGCTCGACCGCCCAGCCCGAAGCGATGACGCCGACGTCGATCGAGTTGGTGCCGGTGGCCCAGTCGGTCAGCAGCTTCTGGAACAGCTCGGCGAAGGGCACCTCGTCGACGCGGATCTCGGCCCCGGTCGCCGCGGTGAACTCGGCCCCGCGTTCGACGAGACGCTGCGCGATCACCGGGCCAGGCCGGGTCAGGATGTTGATCGTGACCCCGCTGTAATCCTGCGCCACGGCAGGTCCGGCCAGCGCGAGGCTTCCGGCGAGGCCCAGGCCCGCGAGGGAGCCACTCAGTCTTGGCATGCGTTCACTCCCGTTGGTTTTTGTCGATCGACGTTTTCATGGTCTTGTGCGATCCGACCACTTGCGCGGCATCGTGGGTGAGTTTGCGCGCGTTGTCTACAAGCGCGTCGCGATCCCCGCTAAGGCGTCCGGCCCCCGGCCCGGGGTCGGCGGCGCCGGTCGGCGCTGGAACGGCGTCCCGGCTTTACCGCGCGAAACGAACAGGATAGGCTTGGGGCTCTTCCGGCGACAGGCATTGAACGCCTGCGGACAGGGAGCGTGGGGCCGCATGGCGCGGCGTCGTAGGGAGGAAGACATGACCATCCGGACCTTGCTTCTGGCGGGAACCGCCGCGCTGATCGGCGGCGGCGCCGTCGCCGATACCGCGGAAAAGCGCATCGCGCTGTCGAACAACTACGCCGCCAACTCCTGGCGCCAGGCGATGCTGGCGAGCTGGGACACCGTCACCGGCAAGGCGGTCGCCGACGGGATCGTCGCCGCCGCCGACAGCTTCACCACCGCCGAAAACCAGGCGACCGAACAGGCCGCGCAGATCCAGAACATGATCCTGCAGGGCTACGACGCGATCGTCTTGAACGCAGCCTCGCCGACCGCGCTGAACGGCGCGGTCAAGGAAGCCTGCGACGCGGGCATCACCGTGGTGTCGTTCGACGGCATCGTCACCGAGCCCTGCGCTTGGCGGATCGCGGTCGACTTCAAGCAGATGGGCAAGGACGAGGTGCTCTACCTCGCCGAGAAGCTTCCCGAGGGCGGCAAGTTGCTGGAGATCCGCGGCCTCGCCGGCGTCTTCGTCGACGACGAGATCAGCGCCGGCATCCACGAGGGCGTGGCCGAGAACCCGCAATTCGAGATCGTCGGCTCGGTGCACGGCGACTGGGCGCAGGACGTGGCGCAGAAGGCGGTGGCGGGCATCCTGCCCAGCCTGCCCGCAGACATCGTCGCCGTGGTCACCCAGGGCGGCGACGGCTACGGCGCGGCGCAGGCCTTCGCCGCGGCCGGGCGCGACACGCCGAAGATCATCATGGGCAACCGCCAGGACGAGCTCGCCTGGTGGAAGGAGCAGAAGGACGCGTCGGGCTACGAGACCATGTCGGTCTCGATCGCGCCGGGCGTGTCGACGCTGGCCTTCTGGGTCGCCCAGCAGATCCTCGACGGCCGCGAGGTGCCGAAGGACCTGACGGTGCCGTTCCTGCGCATCGATCAGGACAATCTCGAAGCCAACCTCGCCACCACCCAGGAGGGCGGCGTCGCCAACGTCGAATACACGCTCGACGACGCGATCGCGGTGATCGAGGGCGCGGGCGCAAGCTGAGCCGCGACGACCCGGCGTGACCGAGGCCGCCGGCCCCGCGCCGCTGATCGCGCTGCGCGGGGCCGAAAAGAGCTTCGGCGCGGTGCGTGCGCTGGCCGGCGTGGATTTCGCGATCCGCGCCGGCGAGTGCGTCGGGCTGGTCGGCCACAACGGCGCGGGCAAGTCGACGCTGGTGAACATCCTCAATGGCGGGCTCGCGCCGGACGCGGGCGCGATCCTGCTCGCGGGCCGCGACGCGACCGCGGGCTTCGACATCCGCGCCGCGCGGGCGCAGGGCGTGCGCTGTGTGTTCCAGGAACTGTCGCTCTGTCCCAACCTCACCGTGGCCGAGAACGCGCGGATTTTCCACGCCGGCCTCGGCGGCTGGAACTGGCGGGCCCGCGCCGCGGGCCTGATGCGCGCGCTGCTCGACGTGATCTTCCCGGGCCATGGTGTCGCCACCGGCGCCGCCGTCGGTGATCTCGGCCTCACCGAACGCCAGATGGTCGAGATCGCCGTCGCCTTCCTCGAGGTGGACGTCGCCCCCCGGGTGGTCGTGCTGGACGAGCCGACGTCCTCGCTCGACGGCCGCCGCGCCGCCGACCTGGTCGCCCATGTCCGCCGGTTCACCGCCGCGGGCGGCGGCGTGGTGTTCATCTCG
>JANOEW010000134.1:0-2778 GCA_031413475.1 Amaricoccus sp. | reverse complement strand
CACGGTGGTGGACAACTGGTACCTCTGGGCAGTGGAGCATCACTTCGCGCCGGCGTATCCGCCCGCGCTCGGCGCCGGCGAATACGGCGCTCCGATCGGCACGGGAGGCTGACGACATGAGCAAGACCCGCAACCAGATCCGCGACGAGGTGACCGGTCTCCTCGCGAGGGGAGGGCTGATCGGGCTCGTCACCTTCGTCGCGGCGGTCGCCTTCATGGCGGTGCCGCGGCAGATCGGGCGGATCTGGCCGACCGAGACGACGCAGACCGGGCCTCGCGGCACCGGCATGGCGGCGATCGACTTCGAGCGCGGCAACGCGGCGCTGGCGGCGGTCAACGCCCTGCCGCCCACCGCCGAGGGGCCGCTGCCGCCGGTGTCCGACGAGGCCCTGGCGGGGGATACCGTCGGGAACGCCGACCCGCTCGGTCACCTGACGCTGCGCAACTACAACCGCGTGGTCGGCGCGATGCGTCAATGGGTAGGTTGGGACAACCTCTTTGCCGAGGAGGAGACCTACACCACTGCCGTGGCGCGGAGGATGATCGCGATGACCTGGGCGATCAACGAAGAATGGGACGCCCATGTCGGTCCGTCGGGAGTGACATGCTACACTTGCCATCGCGGCAACAACGTGCCCCAGAACGTGTGGTTCCTGCCCGAGCCCAACAGCCGCTGGGCAGGCCCGAGCGCGATGTATCAAAACCAAGCGATGGCGGCGAACTACTCGACCGCGCTGCCCATCGACGCCATGCGGACCTATCTGCTTGAAAGCGATCAGCTAGTCGGCGTGAACGGCTACGAGTCGCGCAATACCACCGGCGAGCCGGGGGCCTCGATCTACCAGACCTACCAGACGTTCTCGCTGATGCAGCACTTCTCCAACGCGCTCGGGGTGAACTGCACCTATTGCCACAACACGCGCTCGATCGCGGATCCGGAGGGCTTCACGCCGCAATGGGGCGTCGCGCAGATCGGCCGGTCGATGGTGCAGGACATCAACAACACGCACATCCTGCCGACGCTGGACCTGCTGCCCGCGGAGCGCCTCGGGCCGCTCGGCGACGTGGCGAAGGTGAACTGCACCACCTGCCACCAGGGGGCGGCAAAGCCGCTGCTCGGCCAGTCGATGCTGGCCGATTGGCCCGAGCTGGTCGGCCCGGAGCCGGTGTACTAATAACGCCGCAGGCGCGCGCCGGCCGCGCGCCGCGGTTCCCCGATCCTGCGCGTCCTCAAGAGCAGGGAACTCGAAGGCCGCCGGTTCGTCCGGCGGCCTCTTTTGCGTTCACCCATTCATTACCCTGAGATTGCCGAAAATCCGCGGGTCCCGCATCCTGTCCGGGGTGGACACGGGATGAGGGAACTGGGGCGATGTCGCCGCGTCTGCGAGACCGCATCGACTACGGCCGTGCGATCCGTCTTCGCGCGCTGTGCCTGGTCGAAGCGCACGGCCACGCGGCCGAGGCCGTGGTTCGGGAAGCCTGCGCGCAAACCGGGCTGCCGGTCGCCGAGCGCTGCTTTCTGGCGGCGGTGGCCGTCCGCCTCGCCCGCCTCGCCGCGGCGCCGGCGTTCCGGCTGCCGCCCGACGCGGTCCGCAGCGCCCCGCCGCCCGGCCGTCCGCGCGGCCGCTGATCGATCGGCGCTGGCCCGAAGGTTCAGCCGAGCCGAACGACCCGCTCGGGCCGGCCCCGGGGCGGGCGCAGCGGAACCGCAGGGCGGCGTGGCGTTGCCATGGCGCGGGCGGCTTCGTAGGTTTGCGCGACCGCGAGGAGAACGACATGGATCAGTCCCGGCGCCGGCGCGGCCCGCTCTGCCGGCCGGAGCGCGCCGCGTGAGGTTCGCCGGGCGGGTCGCGGTCGTCACCGGTTCGAGCGGCATCGGGCTCGGGACCGCGCGGCGGCTGGCGGCGGAGGGCGCGCGGGTCGCGCTCTGGGGCGTCGATCCCGCCCGCAACGCCGCGGCCGAGGCGGTCTGCGCCGGGCGGGCGGTCGCTGTGGCGGCGGTCGACGTGACCGACGAGGCGGCCGTCGTTGCCGCGGTTGCGATGGTGGAGGCCCGCGAGGGCCGGATCGACGTCCTGGTCAACGCAGCCGGAGTGCAGACCTACGGCGACCTGGCGAGCACCGACGCGGCGCTGTGGGACCGGACGCTCGACGTCAATCTGCGCGCCTGCTTCGTGACCGCGCGCGCCGTCTTTCCGGCGATGCGGCGCGCCGGCGGCGGCGCGATCGTGCACGTCTCCTCGGTGCAGGGCCACGCCAGCCAGCGCGGGGTGCTGGCCTATGCCACCGCCAAGGGCGCGGTGCACGCCATGACCCGGGCGTTGGCGGTCGACTGGGCGGCGGCGGGCGTGCGGGTGAACTCGGTCAGCCCCGGCTCGATCCGCACGCCGCTGCTCGAGTTCGGCGCGGGCGAGCTCGCGCGGTCCCAGGGCCGCACCATCGAGGCGGTGATCGCCGACTTCGGCGCGGCGCACCCGCTCGGGCGGGTCGGAACGGTCGATGAGGTCGCTGCGCTGATCGCCTTCCTGGTCAGCGACGAGGCCGGTTTCTGCACCGGGGGCGACTACCTCGTGGACGGCGGACTGACCGCGGCGCTGGGGGTCTGACCCGGAGTCCGATCTAAAACCGGCGGAGCGCGGCCCGATGGCGGGCGGGGCAGTCCGCGCGCGGACAGATGGTTAGAGTCTGATGACTTTAGCTTGAAGCATACCCGGAGTTGACGAGGTAGCGGCCGCACACTTGGGGAGGGAAGCGACCGAGCAAGTCGCCGATCCTACG
>JANOEW010000133.1:0-2554 GCA_031413475.1 Amaricoccus sp. | reverse complement strand
AATAGCCAGTCAGATGGTACCGCGGCGGCCGGTCGGGCGGCGGGCAAGCGACATGGCGGCTCACGGCGAAGAGCGCGAGCTGGTCGGAGTTCGAGTCCATCATCAGCGGCTCGTCGAGCGGCTCGAGCCCGGCTGCCACGCGATGGGGATTGATCAGCGGCGCGCTCACCCGTCGCAGCCTGCGACGGTCCCGGGCCCACCGGGCCTGATTGAACCGATGGAGGAGCGGCGCGGGAAGCCATGAGAGCGGGTACCGGCCCGGCAGCGGCGGGTGGTGCAGGCTCGGCACCTCGAAGTGGGTGTACTGGATCGACACGAACGGGATACCCGTGGCGTCGTGGACCATCTTCGCCGGCGACTGGGTCGGCCCACCGACCAAGACGTCTGCATTGCGACAAGCCTCACGCAAATCCCTGAACATCTGCGGTATCATCGGCATGATGAGATCGAGGAAGCGCTGCGCTTGCGCGAACGGATCCCGAGTCTCAAGGATGACGGCCATCATGCCGCGCATGTCGGTCTGTTCACGGGGCCCGATCGAAACGAACTCGATGTCCAAGGCCTCGACGTGCCGCCGCCACTCCGGCGCCAACGCGAGCACGGGCCGATGATTGTGCCGGCGCAGCTCGACCGCCAGGGTCAGAAACGGCTGCACGTCACCCGTGGAGCCCAGATTCGTCAGGATAGCGTGCATGGTCCTGACCACTCCCCGCGGGCCGGCATGATCAGGGGCGCTGCCAGTCCGGCCGAGGCCGTTCGCACGGTACGGAGAAGTGGTACCGCGAGGACGCAGCCAACTCCCATGAGGCACAGACCTATCAACCGACATTCCCGTGACGAATTCTGGCGTGGACCATAGCCGACGGCGGAATTCGCCGGAAGCCATGGGTGGGCGGCATCTGGAATGTGACGCGTCGGGTTTGCGTGACGATCCTGGCGCCGATCTTCACGAGCTTCTCTCCGATCTCGTCAGCGGGCGGCGCGCGACAGCCTCAGGCAATGCCAGCGTCCGCATGACGTTGCAGCGATTGCAGGTCGGCGCATGAAGCTGAAGCCGGAAGGCGCTGGCAGTGGATGAGCCGCATGACGGCCGCGTCCGCTTCATCGCTTGCTGGCGGTCCCTGCCGCACGCGGGTCGCGCCGCCAGGCGCCGCCCGACGCGCTCGTCCCGACACCCAGCCGCGTGGCCGCCGTCCGTCACGGGTGATTAGGTGGCAGATCGAAAAGCGCTGCAATGAGCGGTCCGAGGACGAGGCCCCAGAGAACGCTCAGAACGACGCCGATCAGGAAACCGCCGATCACCAGTTGCCATGTTGCGATTTTCCTCCGGTACCACGGCGCCCCCCAGAGGAGCCGCTCGTCGATTACCAGCAACGGCATGGCGAAGAAGCATCCGTACACGAACGCGTAGTAGGCGAACGTCAGGGGAGACAGGACGACCAGCGGAGACAGGATCGTCGCCAGCAGAACTCCGGTGAAGATCAACCCCTCGGCCAGGGAAAATCCGGCCGCGAAGAAGAAGACATCCCTGAACGACAGTCGGAACCACCGAATGACCATCAGGGACGTGACGGCGGCGGGCAGGTAGATGCCCTGCGCCAGCAGGAACGACGCAGTGGTGTCCGGGTGCATGCCGCCGATCCCCTCGCCGTTCTGCGTCAGGGTCAGCTCGTAGATCATTGCGGCCGTCCACGAGAGCACGATGTAAGCAGCCGCCGCAGCGCGCCTGGACATGGCGATCCTGCTCGCGAAACCGAAGCGCCGGGCCGCCCAGATCCCCGTGATCATGAGGAGGAACAGCAGGGCCTCAAGAATGTCGAAGGGCGACCGCGGCGACGCCTCGTCGTGGTTGGCTTGGCTGATGAGACTGAAGATCACGCTCAACGCGACCCACAGCGGGACGTCCCGCAGCTGCCGGCCGAGGAACCGGATCGCCTTCATCGCCTTCATCGCCTCATTGTCCCCTTGGCCCGTCGCCCAAGAAACTCGCATCAGAGGGCTGTCCCGTCGCCCCGCGTCTCCGTCCGCTGCGAGGCGGTGAGGCCAAGGGCCGAGTGGCGGAAGGCCCGACATCCCGCGGCGTCAAGCCTGATGCGGGCGCTGGCGCCACGAATTGCACAATATCTTCGCCGCGGGGTCATGGCGCGTCAAACACCTCGGGTTGCGGCGCGCCGCGGGCAATGGCAACTCCTCCGGTCCGGTTGCCGCGCGCCGCGGCGCCGTGCTCTGTCGTCGCTGTGGCCGGCGACAGCGCCATCGCCTACCGTGCGCTCGTCCGGCACGCGGGGATCGAGCGGCGATCGATGGCGCATATTGGCATCTTTCCGGTGATGAGCGGGCGACAGGCCGGCGGCCCGGAGACCTACGAGGGAGAGCTCGTCCGCAACCTGGCGCGGCTCGACACCGAGAACGATTACTCGGTGCTCTGCCTCGGCGAAGCCGCCGCGTCGGCTCTGCGCGTCGAGAACGCGAATTTCCGGTTCCACGTGCTGCGCCCGGGCGTGCGGGCGGTCAGCATGTCCCTGACCCTGCCCTGGCAGCTGGCATCGCGCGG
>JANOEW010000132.1:0-4403 GCA_031413475.1 Amaricoccus sp. | reverse complement strand
TGACCCCGCCCGCCGCCTGTCATATCCCGCCCCCACATCCGGGGCGGCGCCTCGTGGGGGTCCCGCGGGGTTGTAGCTCAGTCGGTTAGAGTGCCGGCCTGTCACGCCGGAGGTCGCGGGTTCGAGCCCCGTCAACCGCGCCACTTTCTCCCTCGCTCCGGGACTGCAGCGACGGCCTCCCCGTAGCGCCGGCCTCGGTATTCTGCTAGCACCCTGCAGTGTGAACGCTTGGTCACGACGAGGGGGCGGAGGCGGGCGCGCCAACACGGCGCCGACCCGCACCCGCGCCGGCAACGGGGAGTGAAGACATGAGTTTCGGCAACATTCTTGGCCAGTTGATGAACGGCGGCCTCGGCGGACAGACCCAGTCGCGGGTCGAGACCAGCGCGCGCAACCTCGGCGCGGGCGGCGGCGGGGTGGAGGGCATCCTGGCGCAGCTTCAGGGCGCGCTCGGCGGCGCCGGCGGCGGCGCGGGCGGCGCGCTCGGCGGCTTCGCCAACAAGGCCAAGGACTTCATGACCAAGGAGCAGGTCGGCGGCATGAGCGGCGCCCAGCTCGGCGGCATCGGCGCGGTCGCCGGCGCGCTGCTCGGCGGCGGGGTCGGGGGCGCGGCCCGCGGCGGCGCGCTCGCCATGCTCGGAACCCTCGCCCTCAGCGCGCTGAAGCAAGCCCAGGCCAGGTCCGCGGCGCAGCCGGCCGCGGCCCCGGAACAGCTGACCGCCGACCCGGTCGAGGTCGCCGCGATCACCGGCCCGGACGCCGAAAAACTCCTCGTGCGCGCGATGATCTCGGCGGCCAAGGCCGACGGCCAGATCGACCGGGCCGAGATGCAGAACATCATCGGCCGGATCGACGACGGCGGCGTCACCGACGCCGAGAGGGCCTTCGTGATGGGCGAACTCGCCGCTCCGCTCGACGTGGCCGCGCTGGCCGCCGACGCGCGCACGCCCGCCCAGGCCGCCGAGGTCTACGCCGCCTCGCTCATCGCCATCGATGTCGATTCCGACGCCGAGCGCGCCTACCTGCGCACGCTCGCCGAGGCGCTTCGGCTCGATCCCGAAACGGTCGCGCAGCTGCACCAGATGACCGGCGCGCCGACGGTCTGACCGCGACGCTCTACGACGCCCGGGGGACCGGGCGTCGTAGCCGGCGCCGGGTCTCGCCGGTCAGTCGCCGAGAATCTGTTCGATCGCTTGCTTCTTGTCGTCTTCGCCCTCGGTCGATAGGACCAGATAAATCTGCTCGACCTGCTCGTCCGAAAGACCGCTGACCGTCTCCTGCGAGAACCCCATCTCCAGCAGCTTGCGCGCGTCTTCCTCGGCCAACTCCGCGGCCGACGCGGTCGTCGCGAACACGAGCGCGGCGGCGACGAACGTCGCCCGCAACGCGAAAAAGAGGCCCTTGGTCATCGCTTTCACTCCGAATCGATTTGGCGCGCGGGAATGCTCTACCGTTTCGGATGATACCTGCGCGACCGCCCGGCTGTCCAGTTCGCCGCCCAGCGATCTCACCAGCGCAGGCACGCTCACCACCCCGTGGTCCCCGGCGCGCCCTTGAACGGACCACGCAGATTCGCGGTGATCCAGCCGCCGTAGAAATCGCCCGGCTGGACCGTCACGACCTCGCCGCCGACGCTGCACAGGTCCATCGCGCCCGGATAGAACGCCACGTGATCCCGAATCGCCGCGAAACCGACCGTGGGCGCGGCATAGCTCCAGGCCGCCCGATCGGCGCTCCGCCCGCCGGCAACCGCCGTCCAGTAACGCGCCGCGCCCTTCCACTCACATATCGAGCCGCCCGGCGCCGGCAGCAGCGCTCCCTCCAGAACATCGCTCGGCGGGATATAGAAGGTCGGCGGATGGCTCGTCTCCAGCACACGAAATCCGCGCGCGGTTCGCGCTATCTCGACGCCGGCAAAAATCACCCGGAGCGTATCGCTGACCGGCTCCAGCCGCGGCGGGCGGGGATAGTTCCAGACGTTCTCCTCGGGCAGCGGCATGGACGGAGGAGTTTGACCGGGGTCGGCCCCGAGGGGAACCGACCCCGACGGATTGCGTCGCTACGACGCGTCAGTTGCCGAGCAGCGCGTTGATCGCAGCGGTCTTGTCTTCCGGGGTCTGGCCGGCGTCGTTCAGGATCGCCTCGACCTGGAGCACCTGCTCCTCGGTCAGCACGAGTCCTTCGACGTTCATGCCGAGTTCGGACATGCCGGTCATCACGGCGTCGGCGGTCTGCGTCTGCGCGAAGGTCGGCGCGCCGGAGAGCAGCGCGACGGACAGCGCGGCGGCGGAAGCGGCAGCGAGAAAACGGTTCACTGGGAAACCCCCTGTTCTGGTTGGATATCCGGTCGGGCGGTAACCCTTCCGCGGCGATCCGTAACTTGGATCGCTCCGCATTGAAAGACCAAACATGCGAGTCTCGATAGGCGTGAATCGATAAGCGGCGCGGCGGCGCAACGGGGACTCTCGCCGCCCGCGTCGGCCAGGCTAGCGACACGCCGGGGGAGGCCTGGGCGATTGACAACCTGCGCCCCTGACGCCACCTCCTTGCGCCGGTCGAACCCGAGGCCCCGCGCGATGTCTCCTTACGCCCACCGCCCCGAAAGCGCGCACGCCGACCTCGGCGCGGCCTTCTTCGACCCGGTGCGGGCGGCAGCCTTCCCACGCGCCGATCTGCGGTTCCGCAACGACCGTTGGGCGGCGCGCGTCGGGCTCGACGGGCTCGACGACGCGGCCTGGACGGCACATTTCGCCCGGTTCGAGCCGCTGCCGGGCGCGCCCGAACCGCCGCTCGCGCTGCGCTATCACGGCCATCAGTTCCGGGTCTACAACCCCGACCTCGGCGACGGACGGGGCTTTCTGTTTGCGCAGCTGCGCGACCTCGCGGACGGGAGGCTGCTCGACCTCGGCACCAAGGGTTCGGGCACGACGCCGTGGTCGCGCATGGGCGACGGCCGGCTCACGCTCAAGGGCGGCGTGCGCGAAATCCTCGCGACCGAGATGCTCGAGGCGCTCGGCGTCTACACCTCCAAGACCTTTTCGCTGGTCGAGACCGGCGAGGCGCTTACCCGCGGCGACGAGCCCTCGCCCACCCGATCGGCGGTGCTCGTGCGCCTCAGCCACAGCCACGTCCGCATCGGCACGTTCCAGCGCCTCGCCGCCCACGACCAGTGGAACGAGATGCGCCGCCTCGTCGAGCATTGCGTCGCGCGGTATTGGCCGGAGGCCGCGGACCCCGATCCGGTCGCAGGCCTGTTCGACGTCGTGGTCGGCGCCTGCGCCCGACTCGGCGCCGAGTGGTTCGCCGCCGGCTTCGTGCATGGCGTGCTGAACACCGACAACATCAACGTCACCGGCGAAAGCTTCGACTACGGCCCCTGGCGCTTCCTCGACACGTTCGATCCCGCCTTCACCGCGGCCTACTTCGACCACGGCGGGCTCTACTGCTTCGCCCGCCAGCCGGAGGCGCTGAACTGGAATCTCGCGCGCCTCGGCGAATGCCTGATTCCGATCGCGTCCAGGGAGGCGATCGAGCCCGCGTTCGACAGCTTCGCCGCGCGCTTTCAGGCGGCTCTGACCGTGCAGACCTTCGCCCGCCTCGGCCTCGCCGCCGACCCCGACGCTGCGCAGCCGCTGACGCACGGCTTCTGGGCGGCGATGCAGGCGACGAGCCCGCCGTTCCAGCAGGTCTTCCACGACCTGCTCGGCGGCGCCGACCCGGCGCGGCTCCGCGCCAGCCCGATCCACGCGACCTACGCGAGCCCCGCCTGGGCCGAGACCATCGCCGGCCTGCGCGCCCTGCCCGCCGCGCCCGGCCTCAAAGCGGCGCTCGCTCACCCGCGCGCCGAAGCCCCGCCCGAAACGCTGGTCGTCGAAGAAGTCGAGGCGATCTGGCAAGCGATCGACCGCGACGAGGACTGGGCCCCGTTCGCGGCCAAGATCGCCGCGATCCGCGAAACCGGGGCCTTCAACACCACCCTCGGCCTGCTTTCTGGCCCGACCGGCCGACCAGAACATTCGCCCCTGCCCGCCTGAACCGGCGTCCCCAATGCGAAACGGGGCGCGCAGCTCCGCCGGCGCGGATCGATCCGTCGGCCGTATCAGTCCGGGCGGTCGAGCACGTCGGCCCAGTCCGGGTGCTTACGAAATTGCGCCGCGGCGAACGGGCACAGCGGCAAGATGCGCCGGCCCGAGGCGCGCGCGTCCGGAACCTCGGTGTGGTCGATGATCAGGCGCAGCGCACCCGCCTTGGAAAAGGTCAGCTCCGCCTCGGCGCCGGCGCCCCGATAGACATAGCGCCCTTTGCTTGGGCCATCCTCGAGCACGATCTCCGCCGGATCGACCGCCATCCCGCCCTCCCGTAGACCAGCCGCGGGGCGGGGGGGGAAAAACCCCCCCCCCCCC
>JANOEW010000131.1:0-2013 GCA_031413475.1 Amaricoccus sp. | reverse complement strand
CGCCAAGGACATCCCCGCCAAGGAGGCCGAGGTTCAGGCCGCGCCGCAGGAGCAGGGCGTGATGAAGGCGCAGGAGTTGCGCGACCTGCGCAGCGCCCGCGACGACCTCGAGCGCCGCGTGCACGACCTGAAGCTGACGCGGCAGGTGACGATGCAGTCGCTGCCCTCGATCCGGCTGGTGCAGGAAAACGACAAGAGCCTGGTCACCAAGATCAACTCGACGCTGGTGAACACCGTGCCGCTGTGGGAGACCCAGCTCGCCCAGGCGGTGACGATCCACCGCTCGCGCGACGCGGCAGCGGTGGTGCGCGAGGCGAACGACCTGACCAACGAACTCCTGACCAAGAACGCCGAGAACCTGCGACAGGCGAACAAGGAAATCCGCACCGAGATGGAGCGCGGGGTCTTCGACATCGAAGCGATCGAGAAGGCGAACGCCGACCTGATCGCGACGATCCAGGAAAGCCTCGCCATCGCCGACGAAGGCAAGGCCCGCCGCTCGGCGGCGGAGGCCAGCCTGATCCGGATGGAGGGCGAGCTGAAATCGACGTTGGCCTCGGCTTCGGCGAAGGCCACCGGGCTCGGCGGCCAGGTCGGCAACAGCGTCGGCGGCTGACGCGCGTCGAAGGCGTGCGGCGGCGAGCGAAAGGACGGGATATCCGGTGGCGAGCCTGACGGCGGGCCTTCTCAAGTCCGGAACGGCGGCGCGCGTGCTGGCGGCCGTCGTCGTACTGTCGCTGCTCGGGGCCTGCGAATTCGGCCGGCAGGTCGCCGCGCCGATCGAAGCGCCGCCGGTGATCGTCGCGCCGCCCGAGCCGCGGGTCGCGGCGCCGCCGGCCGAGCCCGCCGATACGCTCGTCGCCTATTACGCCGGCGTCGAGGGCGAACTGACCGCGAGCGGCCGGATGCGCCTCGACACGGCGCCGCCGGACGCGCCCTTCACCGTCGACGACCTGGTGCGGAACTTCGAGCGGATCGCCCTCTACGACGAATACGTCGATATGGACGGGCGCTTCGTGCGCCGCGAGACCCCCGCGCTGCTGCGCCGCTGGGGGCGGCCCGTCCGGGTGGGCGTGGTGATCGGCCCGTCGGTCCCGCCCGAAGACGCGGCACGCGATCGGGCGGACATCGCCGCATTCACCGCCAGGCTCGCTCGGCTGACCGGGCTCGACATGCGGATCAGCGACGGGCCGGACGTCAACTTTCTGGTCATGGTGCTGTCGAGTTCCGAGCAGGCGGTGGCGGCGGAGGCGACGGCCGATCGGTTCCCCGGCTTCCAGCCGGCGGTGCTCGGCGCGCTCGGTGGCACGCCGCTCGACACCTTTTGCACCGCATACGCCTTTGCCGAGCCGGCGGCGCCCTCGAACTACGCCGCCGTCATGGTGCTGATCCGGGCCGAGCATCCGCCACTGACCCGCCTGTCCTGCGTGCATGAGGAGATGGCACAGGCCATGGGTCTGCCGAACGACAGCCCGGACGCCCGGCCGTCGCTGTTCAACGATGGCCTGGAATTCGCGTTCCTTACCGACCACGACGAGATCCTGCTGCGAATGCTCTATGATCCGCGGCTTCGGCCGGGCATGACCCTCGCCGAGGCGCGGCCGATCCTGGCCGCGGTCGCGCGCGACGCCATGGCCGCGCAGACGGGATCGAGCATCGCCGGTCTGACCTTGAACTGAAGCCCTTCGACGGAGGCCCTCGCATGTCCATCTTCGATTTTCTCCGCGGCGAGTTCATCGACGTCATCCACTGGACCGACGACACCCGCGACACCATCGTCTGGCGCTTCGAGCGGCAGGGCCATGCGATCAAGTACGGCGCCAAGCTGACGGTGCGCGAGAGCCAGGCGGCGGTCTTCGTGCACGAGGGCCAGATCGCCGACACGTTCGGGCCGGGCCTCTACATGCTCGAGACCAACAACATGCCGGTGATGACGACGCTGCAGCACTGGGACCACGGGTTTTCAAGCCCGTTCAAGTCCGAGATCTACTTCGTCAACACGCGGCGCTTCAC
>JANOEW010000130.1:0-2504 GCA_031413475.1 Amaricoccus sp. | reverse complement strand
GCTCCCTGTTCCTCTAGGAATCTCCCTGTTTCTAGGCGAATAAATCCCTGTTCCAAAAAAGGGAAGAATGGGACTAACTGCCTGTAAAAGCGACGTAAAATCCGCCAGGAGGGCGCACCACCGGCCCTAGATCGGAGGGTTTCCCAGTAAACTCCCTGTTTAACAGGGAAAATCCAGTTCAGAGACGAGTTCGCTCGAGACTGCCAGCACTACCAGACCGTCGTGAGCCGGCGCAGCCCCGCGATGCCCTGTTGAACGGGTCCAGGGCGGCGCAATCCAGCCGCCTCGAGCCGCCTGACCTGCCTTGCGCGTGATCGGCCGGCGGCGTATCTCCATCCGAGCGCGGGTGTAGCTCAATGGTAGAGCAGCAGCCTTCCAAGCTGAATACGTGGGTTCGATTCCCATCACCCGCTCCATCCGCCCGCGCGCCGCGTCGCGGCCGGTTCGAACCGGTGCGACCCCGCCCGCCTTGAAGCCCGAAGGCGCGTTTGCTAAACGCCGCGCGGCGGGGAACGGCGAGGCGGGCATGGTCGAGGTCGCGGGGCAGGATCGGGCGAAGGCGAAGGCCGTGGAGC
The DNA here is from genome assembly GCA_031413475.1 of Amaricoccus sp. Lineage (GTDB taxonomy): Bacteria > Pseudomonadota > Alphaproteobacteria > Rhodobacterales > Rhodobacteraceae > Amaricoccus. Next base: position 1,929 of record JANOEW010000130.1, on the reverse strand, counting down.
CGCTGCGTGCGCTCACCCGGTTCCTGCGTCCGCATCGCGGCATGGTCTGGGGCGCGCTCGCCGCGCTGGTGGTCACGGCCATGCTCTCGCTGGCGCTGCCGCTGGCGGTGCGCCGGGTGGTCGATGGCTTCGCCGTCGAGGATCTGGCGCTGATGGACGCCTATTTCGGGGCCGCCATGGGCGTCGCTGCGTTGCTCGCGCTCGGCACCGCGCTGCGGTTCTATCTGGTGACAAGGCTCGGCGAGCGGGTGGTGTTCGACATCCGCAAGGCGATCTACGCCAAGGTCATCGGCATGAGCCCGGGCTTCTACGAGCGGATCATGACCGGCGAGGTGCTGTCGCGGCTGACCACAGACACCACCGTCGTTTTGTCGGTGATCGGCTCGTCGGTTTCGATCGCGCTGCGCAACATCCTGACGTTGGCCGGCGGCCTGCTCCTGCTGTTCTTCACCAGCCCCAAGCTGACCGCGATGGTGCTGGTCGGCGTGCCGCTGGTGATCGCCCCGATCCTCGCGCTCGGCCGCAAGCTGCGGACGCTCTCGCGCGAGAGCCAGGACAGGATCGCCGAGGGCAGCGCCCAGGCCTCCGAGACGCTGCTCGCGGCGCAGACCGTGCAGGCCTACACCCACGAGGCGGCGAGCCGCACCCGCTACGCGGACCTCGCCGAGGCGGGGTTCGACACCGCGCGCCGACGCATCCTGACCCGATCGGTAATGACCGCGATCGTGATCTTCCTGGTGTTCGCCTCGGTGGTCGGCGTGCTGTGGATGGGCGCGCGCGACGTGCGCGAGGGCGCGATGACGCCGGGCGAGCTGGTCCAATTCGTGATCTATGCGGTGATGGTCGCCGGGTCGGCGGCGGCGCTGAGCGAAATCTGGGGCGAACTGCTGCGCGCGGCGGGGGCGACCGAGCGCATGGTCGAATTGCTCGACGCGGTCGACACGATCCACGACCCGGCGAAGCCCGTGGCGCTGCCGAAGCGGGTGCGGGGCGCGCTCGGCTTCGAGGCCGTGACGTTCCGCTACCCGGCGCGGCCCAAGACGGCGGCGCTGAGCGACGTGGCGTTCGAGGTGCGGCCGGGCGAGACTGTGGCGCTGGTCGGACCCTCGGGCGCGGGCAAGACCACGATCTTTCAGCTGCTGATGCGGTTCTTCGACCCCGACGCGGGCCGGGTGACGCTGGACGGGATCGACCTGACCGCGCTGGCGCGGACCGACCTGCGCCGGCAGCTGGCGTTGGTGCCGCAGGATCCGGTGATCTTCGCCACCACGGCGCGCGAGAACATCCGCTTCGGACGACCGGACGCGAGCGACGCCGAGGTCGTCGCCGCGGCCGAGGCGGCCGCCGCGCACCCGTTCCTGACCCGGCTGCCGCAGGGCTATGACACCTATGTCGGCGAGCGCGGCGTGATGCTGTCGGGCGGTCAGCGCCAGCGCATCGCCATCGCCCGGGCGATCCTGCGCGACGCGCCGATCCTGCTTCTGGACGAGGCGACCAGCTCGCTCGACGCCGAGAGCGAACGCGCCGTCCAGTCGGCGGTCGAGCGGCTCGCCGAGGGTCGCACCACGCTGATCATCGCGCACCGTCTCGCCACGGTGAAGCGCGCCGACCGCATTCTGGTGTTCCAGGACGGCCAGATCGTCGCCGAGGGCACCCACGGGGCGCTGGTCGCCGAGGGCGGGCTCTATGCCCGGCTCGCAAGGCTTCAGTTTACCGACGGCGCGGCCTGAAGCCGATCCGCCAAGGCGTCCGAGTTCGGACAGCCAGCACATCACTGTTTTTACTGTATAATACCAACGGCCTCAAGCATTGACCTGTGCCCATTGCCTTGAGGTGATGGAGGAGACGATGTCGGGTCGATCGGCGAAGCGGTTCCACGCGCGGCAGCAGGCATCGACGATGGCGTCGTAGTCATCGAAGACGCTGATG
>JANOEW010000129.1:0-1909 GCA_031413475.1 Amaricoccus sp. | reverse complement strand
GCGCCCATGCCGTGCTCGTGCTCGACGGCGCCGGCTGGCATGGCGGACACGCGCTGGTCGTGCCGGACAACCTCTCCCTCGTCATTCTCCCGCCCTACAGCCCGGAGCTGAACCCGGTGGAGAACGTCTGGCAGTACCTGACCGTCGCCGATCCAAACCTTGTTATCGCCGCCGCCCGCCGCTGGCTCGGCACGCCCTACCACGACCAGGCGAGCCTGCGCGGCGTCGGCTGCGACTGCCTCGGGCTGGCCCGGGGCGTCTGGCGCTAGGTGGTCGGACCCGAACCATTCCCGATTCCGCCCTACAGCGGGACTGCAGTGAGACCGATCTGCGGTAAGTGCTGGCGGAGGGCGCGCGCGCCATGATGATTGAAGTCGCTCCCGCTGAGGTCGGCCCCGGAGCACTGTTGCTGTTCCGCATGGTGCCAAACGCCATCGCCAAGCATGTCGGGATTCTCAGCGCGTCCGACCGCTTCATACACGCGTACGAACGGCTTGGCGTGATCGAGGAGCCGCTCACGCCCGCTTGGCGACGGCGCATCGCATTCACGTTCCATTTTCCAAGGTCGCAGGGACGGGGTCATCGATACCGCTCCAGCATCAGGCGCAGCCTGACACGCGCCTTCAACCTCGTCGCCAGCAGATACATGCCGCCGATCTTGCGGTGGAGGAACAGCGTGGCGGGCGGCGGGATATGGGTCACGTCGCGTTCACCCGCCATCGCCAGCCCCATGTCGCGCAATGTCTCGATCAGAAATGTCCCCCCGAAGTCGAACAGCTCGTACTGCCGAAGGGGCGCCATCGCGGCGTCGAACACCTTCATGATCAGCGCCTGGTGTCGCGGCGACGTCGCCGTGTCGAAATAGCCGATCTTCAGCATGGCGTCGCGGATCGTGGCCGGGTCGCCGTCCAGCGCGACGTTCAGCAGGCTGCGGAAATCCTCCACCAGTGGGGGCTCGATCGCCATCGCCGCACCGAAGTCGAGCAGCACGATGCGGCGTGACGCCGGGTCGAACCGGTAGTTTGCGAGGTTGGGGTCCGTCTGCATCAGGCCAAACGAGAACAGTTCGCGCAGGACAAGGTCGATCAGCTGGGTGGCCACGTGATCGCGCAGCGCCTGGGGCGCGTCGGTCAGCGCGTCGATCGGCTGGCTGTCGACATAGGACATTGCCAGAACCCGCGAGGTGCTCAGATCAGCATGCAGGTCGGGAAGGCGAAACGCGTCGGACCCGGCCAGCAAGGCCTGGAAGGCGGTCAGGTTCCGCGCCTCCGACAGGTAGTCGGCCTCCTGATGCAACTGGCGCTTGGCCTCTCGCAGCATCGGCGCCAGATCCAGTTCGCGCGGCACAAGACCGGGCATGCGAAAAAGCGTCGAGACATTGTCGATATCGCTGTCGATGCTGGCGCGGACGCCCGGATACTGGACCTTGATCGCCAGGTCGCGGCCATCGCGGGTCTGAGCGCGATGCACCTGCCCGATCGAGGCCGCGGCGAAGGGGCGGACGTCGAAGCGGACGAACCGCTTAAGCCACCCGGAGCCCCATTCGGCGTTCAGCACGTCCTGAACCTGTTTGGGCGGCATGTGCAGCGCCTCGTCGCGTAGCGCGGCCAGGATGGCGGTCATCTCGGGCGGAAGCACGAGGCCGGTGTCCATTGACAGCATCTGACCGAGCTTCATCGCGGCTCCCCGCATCCGGCCGAGGTCACGGGTCATGCGGCGCGCTGTTGCGGGTGTGAGCAGCATGGCGGGAAGGCGCGGCCTTTCGCCCTGCGCCAACTGGCGGACCCCACTCGCAACCATGTCGCCCAAGACGCCGGAGGTCATCCCGCCAAGGCGGAGCATCCGGCCGAGGCGCCCGCCGGGCACTGGATAGGCCCCGTCGCCATGGTGATTGCGCGGCATTCAGCGC
>JANOEW010000128.1:0-10527 GCA_031413475.1 Amaricoccus sp. | reverse complement strand
GTAGCCGCGGTCGAGGTGGTAGACGCGCGCCACCCGGGTTTCGCCTTCGGCGGCGAGGCCGGCGAGGATCAGCGAGACGCTGGCGCGCAGGTCGGTGGCCATCACCGGCGCGCCGCGCAGCCGCTCGACGCCGGTCACGGTCGCGGCCCCGCCGTGCACCTCGATGCGCGCGCCCATGCGCGCGAGCTCGGGCGCGTGCATGAATCGGTTCTCGAAGATGCGCTCCTCGAGTCGGCTGACGCCGTCGGCGAGGGTGAGCAGCGCCATCATCTGCGCCTGCAGGTCGGTCGGGAAGCCGGGAAAGGGCGCGGTCTCCACATCCACCGGGTTTATACGGCCGTTCTGCCGGCTGACCGTGATCCCGCCCGCGGTCTCGGTCACATCGACGCCAGCCGCCGCGAGCCGTTCGGCGAAGGCGGCGACCAGGTCGAGCCGCCCGCCGACCAGCTCGACCTCGCCACCGGCGATGGCGGGCGCCAGCATGTAGGTGCCGAGCTCGATCCGGTCGACGACCACCGGGTGCGTCGCGCCGTGGAGCCGGTCGACCCCTTCGATCTCGATGCGGTCGCTTCCCTCGCCGGCGATGTGCGCGCCCATGGCGCGCAGGCAGCGCGCGAGGTCGACGATCTCCGGCTCGCGCGCGGCGTTCTCGAGCACGGTGACGCCCCGGGCCAGGGTCGCGGCCATCAGCAGGTTCTCGGTGGCGCCGACCGAGACCGAGGGAAAGGCGAAGACCGCGCCGGTCAGGCCCGCGGGCGCGGTGGCGTGCACGTAACCGTCGCGCAGGTCGAGTTCCGCGCCCAGCGCCTCGAGGCCCCGCAGGTGCAGGTCGACCGGGCGCGCCCCGATCGCGCAGCCGCCGGGCAGCGAGACGATCGCCTGCCCATCGCGCGCCAGCATCGGTCCGAGCACCAGGATCGAGGCGCGCATCTTGCGTACGATGTCGTAGTCGGCACGGTGGCTCGAGATCGTCTGCGCGCCCAGCACCAGCACCCTGCCGCCCTGCAGGCTCGCGACCTCGCAGCCGAGGCTTTCCAGGAGCGCGCGCATGGTGGCGATGTCCGACAGCCGCGGCGCGTTGGTCAGCGTCAGCGGCTCGTCGGTCAGCAGCGCCGCCGGCATCAGCGCGAGGCAGGCGTTCTTCGCCCCGGAGATCGGGATGCGCCCGTTCAGCCGCCGGCCGCCGCGGACGAGAATGCTGTCCATGTGAGAGGCTTATCCTTTTTCGCCGGAGGCGTCGGCCGGGGTTCGCGCGCGCTTCTGCGCCTTGCGCCGTGCAAGGTTCGCGCGCAGCGCCGCGGCGCGCCGGGCGGCCTTGTCGTCCTTGGCGGCGGGCTTCGGCGGCGGAGGCGGCGCTACGCGATCGGTCATCGCACCTGTCTAGCGCACGGCGCGCGGCCGGTCCAGATTGCGCTTGCGCGGCCGGGTGATTGCGCTAGAAAGCTCGCGCTCGGGCTGCCGTAGCTCAGTGGTAGAGCACTCCCTTGGTAAGGGAGAGGTCGACAGTTCAATCCTGTCCGGCAGCACCAGATTTCCATGCGAGCTCAGCGCACGCCGGCGATCGGGGCCAGGCGTGACGCATCCAGGAGAAACTCGGGGCGCCCCGAGCGTTCGATGAACCTTCGTATGCGCCAACCGGCGAGGGCCAGGCCGAACGCCCCGCCGGCGCCGCCACGTCGCACGGCGGCGCAGGTGTCGGCCAGGGTCGCGTAGTCGGCGAAGCCATCGGGCGTCACGACGAGCGGAGGACGCGCCCGCCGGGCGAGGCAATAGCTCGCGAGCAGGCTCGCGGTGCGGCGATTTCCCTCGATGAACAGCTGCGGCCCGCTGACCACGCGCACGAAGGCTCCCGCCGCCAGGGTCTCGGCGGCGCGGTCGCGATGGCGCTCGGACCAGTCGAAGAATTCGGCGACGCCGTGCGCCTCGTCATAGAACCGACGCTCGGTTTCCGCGATATGCGCCGCAAACTGCAGACGACGCTCCGGATCGACCCCGCAGAGCACACGGTGGTTGAGTTCCAGCAGATGCCGCGACCCGCCATAGCGGAACACGTCGATCCGGTCGCGCACCAAGAAGTCGACATAGGCGTACCCGTCGCCGACACGGCGTGCGACGTCCACCGGAACGCCGCACGCCGTCGTCAGGGCCGTCAAAGCCGCGGCGATCCCGGACAAGTCGAGCGCGGGGGCCTCCATCCGCGGCCTCTGCGCCAAACTCTCAGCGCTGGCGGTCGAGGATCGCTCTGGCGCGCTCTGCTGCCGGGCCGGGCAGCGGCACCATGCCGAGCGGTCCGGCGAGCGCCTGGCCCTCGTCGAGGCCCCAGGCGATGAAGCGACGCAGCCCCTCGGTCCGCTCCGGGTCGACGCCCCGTTCCGGAACGAGAAGCCAGCTGTAGGAGACGATGGGATAGACGTCAGGCCCTGCGGGATCGGCGACGAGTTGACGCCCGTCCTCCGGCATGTCCGGGGCCACGGCCTCCAGCGCCGCGCTGCCGGCGGCCAGCGAGGGCGCGATGAAGGCGCCGGCCTGGTTCTCGACCGCCGCGACGGTCATCTCCAGCGCCTGGGCGAAGGAAAACTCGACGTAGCCGATCGAGTAATCAGTCAGCATAATCCTGCCAGCGACGCCTTCGTTGCCCGGAACGGTCATCGCGGGGCCGGGCCAGTCGACCAGCATCGCGGCCTCGCGCCCGGACACGCGCCAGATGTCGCTGATCGCGTCGAGATGGTTGGTGAGGGCGAAGGTGGTGCCGCTCGAGTCGCGCCGACCGACGACGGCGACGCTCTGGTGCGGCAGCGCCTGATCCGGGTTGAGGCTGGCGATCAGCGGATCGTCCCAGTAGCGGATCTCTCCCGCAAACACCCCGGCGAGCGCCGTGCGGCTCAGCTTGAGCCCGCCGGGGATCCCCGGCAGATTGTAGGCGATCGCGACCATGCCGGCGGTGGCGGGGACGTGCAGCACGCCCGCCGGCGCAGAGGCGATCTCGGCGTCGCTCATCGGACGGTCGGTCGCGCCGAAGTCCACGTCGCCGGCGAGGAAGCGCCGGATGCCCTCGCCGCTGCCGACCGGATCGTAGCGGACCTCGACGGCAGGATCGACCGCAGCGAACGCGTCGATCCAGGCGGCGTAGAGGTTTGCGGGGAAGGTTGCGCCGGCGCCGCGCACCTCGACCGCCGCGGCCTCGCCCGCGAGCAGCATCGAGGCGGCGGCAGTCGCGCGAAGTACAGCGCCAAGCACCATGGTCCGTCCCTCCACGCTCAGCTGAACTCGCCGGAAATGTAGCGTCGGGTCAAGTCTTCCTTCGGGCTCTCGAAGATCTGCTTGGTCGGCCCGATCTCGGCGAGGAAGCCGGTGCGGCCGCCCTGCGTGATGTCCACCGAGAAGATTGCGGTCGTGTCGGCGACCCGGGTCGCCTGCTGCATGTTGTGGGTGACGATGGCGACCGAGTAGTCCTTCTTCAGGTCGGTCATCAGCTCCTCGATGATCCGCGTGGCGATCGGGTCCAGCGCCGAGCAGGGCTCGTCCATCAGCAGCACGGTCGGCTCGGTGGCAATGGCGCGGGCAATGCAGAGCCGCTGCTGCTGGCCGCCGGAGAGCGCGAGGCCGTTCTGCTTGAGCTTGTCCTTGACTTCGTTCCAGAGGCCCGCGCGGGTCAGCGCGAACTCGACCCGTTCATCGTAGTTGCCCTTGTAGCGGTTCAGCCGCAGGCCGAAGGCGACATTTTCGTAGATCGACATCGAAAAGGGGTTCGGCTGCTGGAACACCATGCCGATGTGCCGGCGCACCGCCACCGGGTCGATCGACTTCTCGTAGATGTCCTGGCCAAGGAACGCGACCTTACCCTCGAGGCGGAAGCTCGGGATCAGGTCGTTCATCCGGTTGAGCGAGCGCAGCACGGTCGACTTGCCGCAGCCCGACGGGCCGATGAAGCCTGTGATCTTGCCCTTCTCAACCGGCACGTAGCTGTCGCGCACCGCGAGGAACTTGCCGTAGAAGATCTTCTCGATCCGGGCGTCGATCGCGACCTGGCTCGGCGCGACAGCTTTCGGCGCGGTCTGGGCGGCTTCCATTACGGCCATCGGATACTCCTGCGTAGCATCTCAGACCCGGCTCGATCCGACGAGACGGCTTAGAATGTTGAAGACGAGCACGATGAGCACCAGGACCAGCGCGGCCGCCCAGGCGAGTTCGATCTGGTTGGGGAACGGCATGCCCGAGAAATTGAAGATCAGGATCGCCAACGACGCGGTCGGCTCGCGCAGGCTTTCGAGCCAGAAGTTCGAGAACAGCGCGGTGAACAGCAGCGGCGCTGAGTTGCCCGCCGCCCCGGCGACGGCGAGCATCAGCCCGGTCATGATGCCGGGCAGCGCGGTGGGCAGCGTCACCTTCCAGATCGCCTGGGTCTGGGTGCAGCCCATGCCGGCGGCGGCGTCCTTCATCCGTTGCGGCACCATGCGCACCGACTGTTCGGTGGTCAGAACCAACGTCGGCAACATCAATACGCCGAGCGCGATGCCGCCGGCGATCGCCGAAAAGGTGCCCATGCGCAGCACGACCGCGCCGAAAACGAAGACGCCGGCGAGGATCGAGGGGAAGCCCGTCAACACCTGGGCGACGAAGCGGACTGCTCCGGCCGCGCGGCTGTCCGGCGAGATCGCGCCGAGAAAGACGCCGCCGATCACCCCGAGCGGCACGCTGAGCAGCGTCGCGATGCCGCACATCACCAACGTGCCGAGCACGGCGTTGCCGAAACCGCCGCCCTGCATGAAGCCCGCCGGCGGCAGTTGGGTGAAGAGCGCGAGGCTGAGCCGTGACCCGCCCTCGCTGATCAACTTCCAGAGCACCGAAATCAGCGGGACCGCCGCGAGGACCGCCATCAGCCAGAGCAGGCTGGTCAGGAAGGTGCTGACGAGATTGCGGCGGTCCGACAGCGAGCGTGTCATGTTCGGCGCGACGAGCGCCTCGGGACCGGTCATGCGCGACAGCGGATCGACGGTGGCTACCATGGCGCGCTGTCCTCAGGAAACTTGTTGCTTGCCGGCGTAGCGCAGAATGACGGTGCCGATGATGTTGACGATCAAGGTCACGGCGAGCAGCGCCAGCGCCGCATACATCAACGCCTCGCGCTCGATCTGGCCCGCTTCGGGGAAGCTCGAAGCGAGCAGTGCTGCGAGCGTGTTCGCCGGGGCGAAGATCGACCAGTTGATCTGGTTGGCGTTGCCGATCACCATGGCGATTGCCATTGTCTCGCCGAGCGCACGTCCGAAGCCGAGTACCAGCGAGGCGAAGATGCCGCCCGCGGCCGTCGGCAACATCACTTTCAGGATCGCCTCCCAGCGGGTGGTGCCCATACCGTAGGCCGCCTCCTTGACCTTGAACGGGATCAGGCGAAAAGCGTCCTGGCTGATCGCCGCGACCGTCGGGAGGACCATGATCGCGAGCACGATGACCGCGGGGGCCATCGACGGACCGCCGAGCGAGGTCGAAAAGAACGGGATGAAGCCGAAATTTTCGTTCAGCCAATTCGCGGCCGGGCGGATCGCCGGAATCACCACGAAAATGCCCCAGAGGCCGTAGACCACGCTCGGGATCGCCGCGAGCATCTCGATGACGGTGCGGAAGACGAAGGCGAGCGATGGCGGCAGGAAGTCCTGCGTCAGGAAGATCGCCATGGCGACGCCGAAGACGCCGGCGATCATGAGGGCGAGCAGCGAACTGTAAAGAGTGCCGAAGATCTCCGGCAGGATGCCGAATTCGCCGGAGCCCGGAGACCAGATCGACCGTGTCAGGAAGCCCGGCCCCTCGCGCAGCATCGCCGGCCCGGCCTCGCGCCCGATGACGTAGAGGATGTAGGCGAGCAGAAGCACGATCGTTGCGGCCGCCGCGAAGGTGAGGCCGCGAAACACCCGGTCGGTAATCACCTCCGAACGGGTCGGCGCCTGCGTCGCGGACTTGGAAGAGATGTCGAGGATGGCCATGGAACGCTCCGAAATCGGCTCGCGCCGGCCCCCTGGATTCACGGGACCGACGCGCGTTCCGAGTTTATTGGATCAGCGGTATCCGCTCGAGCACCTGCGCCTTGATGATGTCCGGCAGCGGCACGTAGTTGAGTTCCGCCGCCATCACCTGACCTTCTTCCATCGCCCAGACCATGAAATCGCGCATGGCGGCCTGGACCTCCGGCTTGCCGTGTTCCTTGTAGAACAGCAGCCAGGTCATGCTGGTGATCGGGTAGGCGCCGGGATCGGTTGGGTCCGGCACGAAGACCTGCATCGCCTCGCCGGAGAAATCACCGCTGGAGAGCGCGAGGGTGCCCGCCTCGTTGCCCGGATGGACGAACTCGCCCGCCGCGTTCTGCAGCGACGCCATCGGCGTGCCCGACATCTGCGCGAAGCCGTATTCGACGAAGCCGATGCCGCCCGGCGTCTGCATGGTGGTCGCCATCACGCCGTCGTTGCGCGGCGCGCCGACGAAGTTCGGCAGGTTCGGCCACTGCACCGTGGTCCCGACGCCGATCTTGTCGGCGAAGCTCTGGTTGATGGCCGCCAGGTGGTTGGTGAAGATGAACGTGGTGCCGGCACCGTCGGAGCGGCGCACCACGGTGATCGTCTGGTCCGGCAGCGTGACGCCGGGGTTCGCCTCGGCGATGCGCGGGTCGTTCCAATTGGTGATCTCGCCGGTGAAGATCGCCGGATAGACCTCGCGCGGCAGCTTGAGGTCGACGACATCGGGCAGATTGTAGGCCAGCACGACCTTGCCCGCCGTCGACGGCAGGATGACTACGCCGCCCTTCACCTGAGCGATGTCCTCCTCGGACATGAGCGCGTCGGACCCGGCGAAGTCGACGGTACGATCGATGAACGAGCGCACGCCGGCGCCGCTGCCGGTCGACTGGTAGTCGATCCGCACACCGGGCGTCTTGGCGCTGTAGGCCTGGAACCACGCCGCATAGAGCGGAAAGGGAAAGCTCGCGCCGGCCCCCGTGATCCGCAGGTTCTGGGCCGACGCCGGCGCAGCGATGGAAAGCGCCGCCGCAAGCGCGGCAGCGACGAGCCCAGAGCCCGAAACACGCATGTCGATTCTCCCCTAGTTCCCTCAGACTCAACTTCCCTAACACATTCATTCACACGGGATTGCGACATCCTGATGACATTCAGCGGGGCGGCATAACGACCGTGCGGAAGAAAGCACGGTCTGCGAGGGTTACTTGCCGCGCAAGGATGTCGTCGAAGGGTCACAAGTAGATCGTGGTCGCGATCAGGAAAAAGATCAGCACGCCGACCACGTCATTCGACGTGGTGATGAAGACCCCCGTCGCCACGGCAGGGTCGAACTTCAGCCGATCGAGCGCAAGCGGGATCAAGCCGCCGACCACCGAGGCCTGGACTGTCACCAGCACCAATGTGAGGAACGCCGTCAGCGCCAGCGCCGGCGGACGGTCGAAGTCCGCAACCCCGCCGAGCGCGAGGATGGCGAGCGCGGTGATCAGCCCCACGATCGATCCGTTCAGCAGCGCTCCGCCCAGTTCGCGCAACACGCGGCCGGTGATGTCCCCGATCCACAAGGCGCCGGAGCTCATCGCCTGCACGGTCACGGTGGAGGCCTGAATGCCAGCGTTTCCCGCCAGAGACATCACGATCGGGATCAGGCTGGCGAGGATCGCCGCCTCGGTCAGCGCGTCCTCGTAGGCCCCGACCACCAGCGCGGCGGTGCCTGCGCCGAACAGCCCGCCCGCCAGCCAGGGCAAGCGGCGGCGCAGGATGGTCAGCGGACCGTCGGCTGCGGTCGCCTCCGGGTCGAGCCCGGCCATGATCTTCATGTCCTCTTCGGCCTCGCGCCGACCGATCTCGATCAGTTCCTCGGCGGTCACGACGCCGAGCACGCGGCGCTCTGCGTCGATCACCGGCACCACGCGAAGCTGTTCGCGGGCGGCGAGGCGGACCGCCTCCCCGCGATCGGCGTCGGCCGACACCGCGATCGGGTCGGGCCGCATGACGTCGCCGACCAACGTCTCCGGCGGCAGGAGCAACAGGTCGCGCAGTTTCAGATAGCCCGTCAGGCGGCGGTCGTCGTCGAGCACGTAGACCGCGTAGAGCTTGTCGATCCGGTCGGCGTTCTCGCGGATATCGGCGATCACATCGGCCAGCGACCAGCTTGCCGGGGCGGCGACGAACCGGTGCCGCATGGCGGCGCCGGCGCTGCCCTCGCGGTGAGCGATTGCGCTTCGAACCGCATCGGCCTGCGGGTGGTCGGCCAAGGCGACCGCGACGAGGTCCGAGTGGGCGGAGGCCAGCAGGTCTGCAGCCTCCTCGACCGGCAGCCGGGCGACGATGCGGCCGAGCCGGTCGCGCGCCGCGGCGTCGGTCAGCAGGTCGCGCACGGCGGGATCGAACTCCGCATAGAGCGCGAGGCTGAGGGCGTCGGGCATTTCGCGCAGCAACGCGCGGGCGGCCTTCGGTTTGAGGCTCAGGATCAGCCGGGCGGCATCGGCGGGCGACAGGGCGGCGACCGCGGCCTTGTGTTCCGCCGTGCCCGCCTCCGGGAGCGTCGGGTGGCTGGCGGCCTTCCCGCGCGACCCGCCTGAAAGGACTTTTCCGACCACGGACCGCGATGCTCCCGCCTAATGATCTGTCACTACACTACGATTGTGACGGTTCTTTGGCAGCCGCGTGCCGATGCGCTCAGGCCGCTCCGAGCATCTGGCGCACGATCGGGAGTGCTGCGGCGGAGGCGAGGCCGACGATCGCGCCAAGGACGAAACGGACGGGAAGCGCGCCTAACCTGGGTGCGGCGGCGCCAAGCAAGCCGCAGATCAGCGCGTAGTAGGTCAGCGCGACCGGATCCATCGCGGTTTCTCAGCTCCGGCTCGAGGTTCGTCGTATGACCGCCGTCATGGCGCGATAGGACATCAGGCGGCAGCGCCGAAGATCTGGCCGCCGTGGTCGGCGAGGTAGATGCGCAGCCAGGGGGTGAACGCGGCGGGGGTCCCGGCGATCTCGGCGCGGAGCGCGTCCAGCCCGATCCAGCGCAGGTCCATGACTTCGGCCGGATTCGGGGCGAGCCGCAGCGTAGCGTCCGCCTCGCCGGTGAAGAGACTGACCACTTCGTGCTCGGTCAGGCCGGCGCCCACCTCGGACCGGTATTCGATGCGGTCACGGGGGGCGAGGGCCAGTCCGTCGATCCCGAGCTCCTCGCGCAAGCGCCGGGCCGCCGCGGCCGGCGGCGGCTCGCCCCAGTGCGGATGGGTGCAGACCGCGTTCGCCCAGAGGCCGGGGGTGTGGTATTTCGAGAGCGCGCGCCGCTGGATCAGGGTGCGGTCCCCGTCCATGACGAAGACCGAGACCGCCGGGTGCCGCAGGCCGCGGCGGTGGACCTCGAGCTTGTCCACGGCGACCAGGCGGCCGTCCACCCAGGCTGGAATTCGTTGCGTCATGCCGCCGGGATCAACCTCGTGAGATGGCCGATGTTCTTCGCCATGATCCGCAGATGCGCAAGGGGTCGCGCGCGCACCAGCTTCTTGTTCATGTAGGCCTCGAAGGTGAGACGCTGCACGTCGACGTCGCGGCAGAGCGTGACGAACCGCTCGCGCCGGTCGTCGGACCGATACCAGGTGTCCTGCATGACTCGCAGCACGCGGAACACCATGCGGTGCTGCTTCATGAACAGCTTGCGCGCCAGTTTCAGATCCCGGGCCTTGCCGCTGGCGAGGCAGGCGGCGGCGGCGGTGGCGGCGACCTGGCCGCCGAACATCGCGTAGTAGATGCCCTCGCCCGAGGACGGCGCCACGACGCCCGCGGCGTCGCCGGCCAGCACGACGTCGCGCCCGTTGTCCCAGCGCTTCAGCGGCTCGAGCGGGATCGGGGCGCCCTCGCGGCGAATGGTCTCGCAGTGTTCGAGGCCGGAGGCGCGGCGCAGCGCGGCGGTCGCTTCCTTGAGGTCGACGCCGTCGACGCCGGTTCCCATGCCGACGCTGGCCTGCGCGCCGTGCGGGAACACCCAGCCATAGAAGTCCGGGCTGATCTTGCCGTCGTAGATGACGTCGCAGCGCGTGCTGTCGTAGACGCCGCCATCGGCCGGAGCCTTGACGATCTCGTGGTAGGCGATGACGTAGGGGATTTTTTCCCCGCCGGGCACTTCGGCCTTGGCGACGTTCGAGCGCGCGCCGTCGGCCCCGATGATCAGGCGGGTCGAGATCGAGACCGGCTCGCCGCGCTTGGGGCGGTAGACGACGCGAGGCAGGCCCGAGGCGTCGCGCTCGATCCGCAGGAAGGTGCCGGTGAGGGTCACGGCGCCGGCGGCGACGGCGCGGTCGCGCAGGAACGTGTCGAAATGCTCGCGATCGACCATGCCGACGTAGCCGTTCTCGATCGGGATATCGACGTGGTTGGCGCGGGGCGAGATCATCCGGGCAGTGTTGATCTTGGCGACGATCTGATCCTCGGGAATGGCGAAATCCTTGATCAGGCGCGGGGGAACGGCGCCGCCGCAGGGCTTGATCCGGCCGGCACAGGTGGAAATGCTGCCGCG
>JANOEW010000127.1:0-2013 GCA_031413475.1 Amaricoccus sp. | reverse complement strand
GGCGCCTTTATGGTCGTGACCATGATCGCTATATCCACCTCGGCGCACTCACCTCGCTGCTCGGCCGCTACGCCGCCGGTTTCGAGCTCGAGGACGGCACGCGCGTGCCGGCGAACGCCGAAGGCGAGGTCTACCACCGGCGCATCGCCTTCTGCATGCTCATGCGCCCGGTGCTGGGCGCACTGGTTGCGCCGCTGCTCGTCGTCGGCGTCGCACTCTTCTTCAAGCAGCACGAGGAGTTCAAGGGATCGGCCGATGCGATCACCGTGGTCGCATTCATCGGCGGCCTCTACGCCAAGTCGGCGATCGACGCGGCGAAGACCGCGTTCAAGGTGGTGTTCCGCGCCTGAACGGCGTCAGTCGGCGTCGGCGGCGGGCGATTCGCGCCGACCCGTCCGTGCGCGCGACGTCGCCGTCGGGGCCTTCGGCGCGACCCGGAATTCCCCGACCGCAGTCGCGCGCAGGCCGTTCGGATCGAGCACGCGGATCCTGCGCGGCGAGAGTTCGATCCAGCCTTCCTTCTCGAGCGCCTTCAGGCGGCTGTTGAGGCGCTGACGCGACAGTCCGACGGTCTCCGCCAGCTCCGCCTGCGAGATGTCGAGCAGAACCGCGCGCCCCGGCGTCTTCGTTTCGCCCCGGCGCGTGTCCGCGAGGCTCGCGAGGCGCAGGCGCAGTCGGTACTCGGGCGAGAGCCGGATCGTCTCGGCGAAGTAGCGGAGCAGGATGCGGAAGCGTTCGAAGACGGTCTGTGCGAAGAAAGCGAAGTAACGCGGCTCGTCGGCGACGATGCGGTCGAACTCCCGCTTCGGCAGGATCAGCGTGCGAACCGCCGACTGCGCGATGACGGTGACCACCGCCTCGTCGAACTGCACGGCCAGTTCGCCGAACCAGAATCCGGGACCGCCGACGTGGATGAGCGCGGGCTCGTCGTCGCCGACGTGCCGCAGGATCACGACCTGCCCTTCGAGCACCGCGATCAGGCCGGGCGCGGGCGCGTCCTCGACCTGGATCGCCTGCCCCTTCACGAACGGGCGCAGTATGCTTCGCTGTAAGATCAGAGCCTGCAGGGCCGGCGGGAGGCCCGCGAACCACTCGCCCTGCCGCAGGAACGCCTCGATCTCCTCCCGCTGCTTGTCGTTCATTGGCCGCCGCCCCGTCCGGTCGCCGAGGTTAACCGCAAACGGCCGCGGTGTCACATGGGCGACAGTGCGCAGGTCCAAAGCGAAATACGATCCGCGCAAGCAGGAAATCGACCGTTTCCCCCCTTTCCGCCCCCCCGAACGCCCCATCGAGATCGAGGAAACAGCATGAACCGCCTGCAACGACTTTTCCGCCGGCTCGGCGCCGTTCTCGCCGCGCTGGCGCTGTTCGCGCCCGCCGCGCTCGCGCAGAACAAGCCCAACGTCCTCGTCATCTGGGGCGACGACATCGGCCAGTTCAACATCAGCGCCTACAACCACGGGATGATGGGTTACAAGACGCCCAACATCGACAGCATCGCCAAGGAAGGCGCGCTGTTCACCGACTGGTACGGCCAGCAGAGCTGCACCGCCGGCCGCGCAGCCTTCATCACCGGCCAGTCGCCGATCCGCACCGGCCTCACCAAGGTCGGCCTGCCGGGGGCGCCCGAAGGCATGAAGAAGGAGGACCCGACCATCGCGACGCTCCTGCGGGCGCAGGGCTACATGACCGGGCAGTTCGGCAAGAACCACCTGGGCGACCGCGTCGACATGCTGCCGACGGCCCACGGCTTCGACGAGTTCTTCGGCAACCTCTACCACCTGAATGCGGAGGAGGAGCCGGAGACGCCGGACTACCCGAAGCCCTCCGACATCCCGAACTTCCGCGAACGCTACGGCCCACGTGGAGTGCTCAAGTGCCGCGACACGAAGAGCGGCAAGCACACGATCGAGGACACCGGCCCGCTCACGAAGAAGCGGATGGAGACGATCGATGACGAGATCATCGACGGGGCGCTCGACTTCATCAAGCGGAAGCACAACTCCCGGAAGC
>JANOEW010000126.1:0-2092 GCA_031413475.1 Amaricoccus sp. | reverse complement strand
CGCGCTGGTCGGCATGGCCGGCAGCGGCGTCGGCGCGCTCACGTCCCTGCTGGGCCGGTACGCAGCCGGCTTCGAGCTGGAAGACGGCACGCGCATTCCTGCCGCCGCCGAAGGCGAGGTCTACAACAGGCGTATCGCCTTCTGCATGCTGATGCGGCCGGTGCTGGGCGCGCTGGTCGCGCCGCTGGTCGTCGTGGGGATCGCGCTGTTCGTCAAGCAGCACGAGGAGTTCAAGGGTTCCGCCGACGCGATCACCGTGGTGTCGTTCATCGGCGGGCTCTACGCGAAGTCGGCGATCGACGCGGCGAAGACCGCGTTCAAGGTGGTGTTCCGCGCCTGAGTTTCACTCGGCGTCGGCGGGCGCCGACGGACGACGGGTCGGGCGCGTCTTTCGCGCGGGCCTGTCGGTCACCGGCCTCGGCGCGAACTCGCCGACGGCCGTCGCGCGCAGGCCGTTCGGATCGAGGACGCGGATGCGCCGCGGCGACAATTCGATCCAGCCTTCCTTCTCCAGCGCCTTCAGGCGGCTGTTGAGGCGCTGCCGGGACAGGCCCACGGTCTCGGCCAGTTCCGCCTGCGAGATGTCGAGGAACACCGCGCGGCCCGCGGTCTTCGTCTCGCCGCGCCGCGTGTCCGCGAGGCTCGCGAGCCGCAGCCGCAGCCGGTACTCCGGCGACAGCCGGATCGTTTCCGCGAAGTAGCGAAGGAGGACTTGGAAGCGTGTGCAAAGGATTTGCACGAACGCCGGGTAGTGGCGCGGCTCGTCGCCGACGATGCGGTCGAACTCCCGCTTCGGCAGGATCATCGCCTTCACCGCGGTCTGGGCGACCACGGTGACGATCGCCTCGTCGACGAAGACGGCGAGTTCACCGAACCAGAACCCGGGCCCCGCGACGTGGATGAGCGCGGGCTCGTCGTCGCCGACATGGCGGAGGATCGAGATCTGCCCGTCGAGCACGACGACCAGGCCGGGCGCCGGACTGTCCTCGACCTGGATCGTATGTCCCTTGGCGTAGGAGCGTAGGATGCTCCGTTGCAGGATGAGGCCCTGTAGCGCAGGCGGCAGGCCGGCGAACCACTCGCCCTGCCTCAGGAACGCACCGGTTTCCTGCAACTGCCTGTCATTCATCGCGAAGGGTGTCCTGACCGGTGGAGCGGCTTCGGGGGAGGGATGCTAAACGCAATCCCCCACGATGTCACTTGGGCGACAGGTCTTCCTCCTGTCGCGAAATACCATGCAAGATAACCTGACGGCAGGCACATGGCGCCCCCTCCCGGGGCTCGTCACGCTGCCCCCCCCCGGAGACCCGCATGACTCGCTCGCTTCGAACCCTCGCCCGAGACGGTGCCGCTTTGCTCGCGCTTGCGACGTGGTCCACCGTCATCCTGGCGCAAGCGCCGGCCAAGCCCAACGTCCTCATCATCTGGGGCGACGACATCGGCCAGTTCAACGTCAGCGCCTACAACCGCGGGATGATGGGCTACAAGACGCCCAACATCGACAGCATCGCGAACGAAGGCGCGCTCTTCACCGACTGGTACGGCCAGCAGAGCTGCACCGCCGGCCGCGCGGCGTTCGTCACCGGGCAATCGCCGATCCGCACCGGGCTGACCAAGGTCGGACTGCCGGGCGCGCCGGAAGGCATGACCAAAGGCGACCCGACCATCGCCACGCTCCTGCGCGCGCAGGGCTACATGACCGGCCAGTTCGGCAAGAACCATCTCGGCGACCGCGACGAGATGCTGCCGACGAACCACGGCTTCGACGAATTCTTCGGCAATCTCTATCACCTCAATGCCGAGGAGGAGCCCGAGAACAAGGACTACCCGAAGAGCCCGGACTTCAGGAAGAAGTTCGGACCGCGTGGCGTGATCCACAGCTTCGCCGACGGCCGCATCACCGACACCGGGCCGCTGACGCGCAAGCGCATGGAGACGATCGACGAGGAGGTCAACGCCAAGGCGCTCGACTTCATGCAACGCGCGAAGACGGCGAACAAGCCGTTCTTCCTCTGGTGGAACTCCACGCGGATGCACATCTTCACGCACCTGAAGGCGAGCTCCGCCGGCAAGACCGGCCTCGGCATCTACG
>JANOEW010000125.1:0-3316 GCA_031413475.1 Amaricoccus sp. | reverse complement strand
TAGCTGAGCGGGATGACGATCAGGATCGGCGCGATCAGGAACAGGAAGATCAGTCCGCAGATGATCAGGTAGGCGTAGTGCCAGATCTTCTCCAGCGGCGTGGCGTAGATCGGAACGGCCATGGCGCTACCCGAGCTTCATGTTGTCGATGCCGATCAGCCGGTCGTAGAGCCAGTAGAGCAGCAGCACCGCGCCGAGCAGGCAGGCGGCGAGCGCCGCGGCGAGCGACCAGTTGAGCGACTTCTGCATGTGGAAGGCGATCATGTTGGAGAAGAGCTGGCCGGAGGCGCCGCCCACGAGCGCCGGGGTGATATAGTAGCCGACCGCGAGGATGAACACCAAGAGGATGCCGGCCCCGATGCCGGGCACGGTCTGGGGCAGGTAGACCCGCCGGAACGCGGTCCAGCTGGACGCGCCGAGCGAGCGCGCGGCGCGAACGTAGGTCGGCTTGATCGTGCGCATCACCGAATAGAGCGGCAGGATCATGAACGGCAGCAGGATGTGCGTCATCGCGATGATGGTGCCGGTCTGGTTGTACATCATCTGTATGCGGTTTTCGTCGGAGATGATCCCGCTGGCCACCATCGCGTTGTTCACCACGCCCTGGCTTTGCAGCAGCACCATCCAGCTTGTGGTGCGAACCAGCAGCGAGGTCCAGAACGGCAGCAGGACCAGGATCATCAGCAGGTTCGAGTAGCGCAGCGGCAGCGTGGCCAGCAGGTGCGCGATCGGGAAACCGAGCAGCAGGCACAGTGCGGCGATCAGCGCCGAGAGGAACATCGTGCGCCAGAACAGCGGCACGTAGACGCGCTGCTCGGGCGCGACGCGGGTGATCGAGCCGTCGGGGGCGAGCTTGCGGTCGAGCGCGGCTACGTAGAAGTTCGCGGTGTGGGTGGACGCGGCCCCGCGCATCGCGCCCCAGAGCTCGAGATCGGCCCACTGCTCGTCGAGGGCGATGATCGCGTCCTTGAAGGGGGCTTCGAGATCGCCGGCCTTGCGCCCGGCGGAGGTGAACAGCGACCTCGTGCCCGAGACCTCGTAGTTGATGCGGGTGCCGACGACGCCGATGGTCTTGGCGTCGGAGGCGAGCGCCAAGTCGGCGGCCAGCGCCGCGAATGCCGCCTCGTCGGGCTCGGTCCCGGGCTCGGTCGACGCGAACCAGGCCGAGACGGCCGGCATGTTGGCGGAGAACCCGGGGTTCGAGACCGACCGGTATAGCATCTGCCCGATCGGGATCACGAACGTGATCACCACGAACAGAAGGAGCGGCAGTACGAGGAAGAGGGCGCGCCGCTCGGCGCGGCGCGACGCGCGGGCCAGCGCGGCCTTGAGCGGCATTCCGTCGGCGGTGCTGAGCGTGGCTCGGGGCTCCGCGTCGGGCAGGGCGATCTGCGCCATGGCTTTCCCCCTAACGTTGGGCCGGGGGCGCAATCGAGCGCCCCCGGCGATACGGCGCGACGCCGGTCAGCCGCCGGCGAGCCAGGCGTTGAAGCGCTCGTTGAGCTCGCTGTCGCGGTCGACCCAGAACTCGTAGCTCGAGGCGAGCGCGGTCCGCAGGTTCTCCGGCGACGTCGGCATGTGCGGCGCCATCTCGGTCTTGCCGTCCTGGTAGAGCCCGACCAGCGCGGCCGAGGACCTGCGCCCCGGGCCGTAGGCGATCCACTTCGCCTGATCGGCGAGGCGCTGGGTGTCGGTCGAGAACTTGACGAATTCGACGGCGTTTTCGAGGTTCGGCGCGCCCTTCGGGATCACGAACAGGTCGTATTCGTAGATTTGCCCGTCCCAGACGATCTGGAACGGCTTGCCCTCGGCGACCTGGGCGCCGAAGATACGGCCATTGTAGGCGGTGGTCATGACGACCTCGCCATCGGCCAGAAGCTGCGGCGGCTGGGCCCCGGCCTCCCACCAGATCACGTCGTCCTTGATCCGGTCGAGCACGGCGAACGCGCGGTCGACGCCCTCGTCGGTTTCGAGAATGCCGTAGACCTCCTCGTTCGGCACGCCATCGGCCATCAGCGCGAGCTCGAGGTTCGCCTTTGCGCCTTTGCGCAGGCCGCGCTTGCCGGGGAACGTCTCGACGTCGAAGAAGTCCGCGATCGTGCTCGGCCCGTTCTCGGGGAACTTGGTGGTATCGTAGGCGTAGATCGTCGAGAACACGATCGAGGTCACGGCGCAATCGGTCAGCGCGCCGGGCAGGAAGTCGTCGGTCGCCGGTGTGCCGTCCGGCGCGGCGGGCAGGACCGCGGGGTCGATCTCCTCGAGCAGGCCCTCGTCGCAGAGCCGGATCGCGTCGGCGTATTCGACATCGGCCACGTCGATGGTGACGTTGCCTGCCTCGACCATGGCCTTGATCGGCGTCGCCGGGTTGTCGGCGTCGACCGACACGACCTTGATGCCGGTCTCGGCGGCGAACGGCTTGTGGTAGGCCTCGACCTGGCTCTGGGTGTAGGCGCCACCCCAGGACATCACGGTGACCTCCTGCGCGGTCGCGACCGAGGCGCCGAGCGCCCCCGACACGAGCGCGGAGGTGGCGAGAAGAAGTCGTAGCTTCATGCGGTCAGTCTCCCAGTTGGTTTGGTCCGATCTCGGTCGTCCGCGCGGCCTCGGACGCTTCCGGCCGCGGGCATTGAGCTTCAGGCAGCATCGAGCGCCCGGCAGTCCTGCGGCAGCCAGCCGATCCGCAGCCGCTCGCCGGGCGCGAGCTTGCGCTGGTCGACGCTGTTGCGGCATTTGATCACGAAGGCGTCGTTGCCCGCGACGCGCATCCGCATCCGGAAGAGGTCGCCCATGTAGATGAACTCGAGCACTTCGGCCTCGAGCGTGTGGCTGTCTGCCGGCAGGCGTTCGGCCTTGAACTCGACGCGCTCGGGCCGGATCGAGACGGTGGTGCGCTCGCCCGGGCGGTTGACGTTGACCGGCACAGCGTCGAGCAGCTCGCCCGTGGGCAGGCGCACGGTACAGACGCCGCGCTCGATCGCCTCGACGACGCCCTGGAGCGTGTTGTTCTCGCCGATGAACTGCGCGACGAAGCTGTTCTCCGGCCGCTCGTAGAGATCCTCCGGCGGCGCCAGCTGCTGGATTCGCCCGTCGTTGAATACGGCGATCCGGTCGGACATAGTCAGCGCTTCGCCCTGATCATGGGTCACATAGACAACCGTGACGCCCAGCCGGTCGGCGAGGTGCTTGATCTCGAACTGCATGTGCTCGCGCAGCTGCTTGTCCAGCGCGCCGAGCGGTTCGTCCATCAGCACGAGTTCCGGTTCGAACACCAGCGCGCGGGCCAGCGCGACGCGCTGCTGCTGGCCGCCGGACAGCT
>JANOEW010000124.1:0-2256 GCA_031413475.1 Amaricoccus sp. | reverse complement strand
CCTGCCTTACGATGTCGAGAAGGATTTCCAGCCGATCTCGCAGGCCGTGGACGGACCGATCATGCTCGCCGTCTCGCCGACCCTGCCGGTGAAAACCGTGAAGGACCTGATCGCGCTGGCGAAATCCAGGCCCGACGCCCTGAGCAACGGATCCGCCGGCACCGGCACCATCGGCCATCTCGCCGGCGAGTATTTCAAGATGAGAAGCGGCACCCGCATTCTGCACGTGCCGTACAAGGGCGGAAGCCAGGCCGCCATCGATGTGATGTCCGGCCAGGTGCAGCTGATGTTCGATCCGATCAACGGTGTCTCGCCTTATGTGCGTTCCGGCAAGCTCCGCGGCCTCGCGGTGACCGGCCGCAATCGCGCCAAAGCCTTCCCTGACATCCCGACCGTCGCCGAATTCATCAAGGATTTTGAAGTCACGACTTGGGGCGGCATCCTGGCCCCGGCTGGCATCCCGAAGCCCGTGCTGACCAGACTCAACGCGGAAATGCAGAAAGCCGTCAAATCGCCGACGGTGATCGAACGTTACGCAACATTAGGCGCCGAGCCGGTTTCCAGCACGCCCGAGCAGTTCGCCGCGCTGATCCGCAGCGAAACCGCGAAATGGGCGGAAGTCGTCAAACGCGCGATGCCCAAATAAAACTGACGATCTGGCGCAGGCGGCACACCACCGTCTGCACCGGGCGCCCGCCCACTGCGGCCGGGCAACAACCACCCACCCTCATCGCAACAACCATGGACACAAGCCCCAGTCGCCCGACCCTGGCCGAAATCCGCGCACTGTTCTCGCAGCGCAGCCTGTGGCAATCGTGGCTGGACATCGAAGCCGCGCTGGCGGAAGTGCAGTCGGAGCTCGGCATCATTCCGCAAACGGCGGCGCTGGAAATCCGCCGCTGCGCCAATTTCAAGCACATTGACGAAGCGGCGCTCGCCGCCGACATGGCCCGCACCCGCGCGCCCATACTGTCGCTGGTACATGCGCTGAGCAAGGCCTGCGCCGGTGACGCTGGCGGATACGTGCACTGGGGCGCCACCACCCAGAACGTGCTGCAGACCGGCCGCACGCTGCTGATGCGCCGCGCCCACGGCGCCTTCATGGCAAGGTTCGGCGATCTGCTGGACACACTGGCCGACCTCGCAGAAGCCGGCGCCGACACACTCACCGCCGGCCGCACCAACCACCGCCATGCGCTGCCGATCACCTTCGGTTTCAAGGTGGCGGGCTGGATCGACGAACTGCTGCGCCATCGCGACCGCCTGACCGGCGCCGAACCCCGGGTGTTTCTCTCGCTGTGGGGCGGCGCTATCGGCGCGATGCACGCCTTCGGCGAACACGGCCCCGAAATCAACCGCCGCCTGTCGCAACAGCTCGGCCTGTTTCCGATGGCGGTACCGTCGCGCGCGGCAACGGATTACGTTGCCGAATACGTGCTGCTGCTTGCACTGTTCAGCGCCACCTGCTCGAAAATCGCGCGCGAACTCTATGCGCTGATGGCCGACGAGTACGGCGAGGCGTACGAGGCGCTCGGTGACGAGGTCGTCGGCTCCAGCACCATGCCGCACAAGATCAACTCCAAGGTCGCGGTGCAGGCGATCGCGGCGGCGGCACGGCTGCGCACGCAAGTGCCGCTGGCGCTGGAAGCAATGCAGCCGACCCACGAAGGCGACGCCGCCAACAACCAGATGCTCTACGGCCTGATGGACGGCATCTGCCCGCTGGCCTATGAGCTGATCGAGGAAATGAACGCCTTGCTCGGCTGCATACGCACCGTCCCGGAGCGCATGCAAAGCAACCTCGATCATTCCGCCGCTTTCATCGCCGCCGAAAACGCGATGATGGTGCTGGCCCCCGCGCTGGGCCGTTCACGCGCCCACGACATCCTGCACCACGCGATTGCGGAACTGCCGCCGCGCGGCGCCAGCCTCGCCGACGCGCTGCTGGCGCATGCGGAAATCCGCGATGCCGTCAGCGAGCCGGCCCTGCGCGAAGCACTCGATCCGTCCCGCTACACCGGGCGCAGTCCGGTGATGGCGAGGGAAATGGCCACAAAGGCGCGGCAGGCCGCGCATGCCCTGCGCGGGCACTGACGCGCCCCCTTCATTCAACCGGAACAAGGAGTACCGCCATGCCGCACCGCCTGTTTTCCGCCGCGAAGTCGCTGCTGTTTTTTGCCCTGATCCTCGTCGCGGCAGCCGCCCAGGCCGCCGCCCCGGCCATCAAGGCGCCCGGCGTCGACACGCCCAAACGGG
>JANOEW010000123.1:0-7148 GCA_031413475.1 Amaricoccus sp. | reverse complement strand
ATTTTAGAAGCCACAAATTCCTGAATCCATTTTTTGTCCTTGCGCCGCGCGGGCCGATCCCGACGTGGTCGCGGCGGCGCGCGTACTGGTGGAGGAACTGGAGGAGGACGGGTATATCCGCGTGTCCATCGAGGACGTGGCGGGACGCTACCGACTGCGCGCGGGCGACCTGGCGCGCGGGCTCGCGCTGGTGCAGGGCTGCGACCCGGCGGGCGTGGGCGCGCGATCGCTGCGCGAATGCCTGGCGGTGCAGTTGCGCGACAAGGACCGGCTGGACCCGGCGATGCAGACGCTGCTCGACAACCTGGTGCTGCTCGCGCGCGGCAGGACGACCGAGTTGCAGGCGCTGTGCGGCGTCGACGCGGAGGACTTCGCGGAGATGCTGGCCGAGCTGCGCGCGCTCGACCCCAAGCCCGGCCTTCGCTTCGGCGCCGCGCCGGTGCAGGTCGCCGTGCCGGACGTCTATGTGACGCGGGCGCCGGGCGGGGGCTGGACGGTCGAGCTGAACACCGAGACCTTGCCGCGGGTGCTGATCAACAACCGCTATGCCGCGCGGCTCGGCGGCAAGGACGGACCGGCGCGGCAGTACGTCTCGGAGATGAGCGCCGCCGCGAGCTGGCTGGTGCGCAGCCTGGAGCAGCGGGCGCGCACGATCCTGCGCGTGTCGGGCGAGCTGGCGCGGCATCAGGAGGCGTTCTTCGACGCCGGCCCCGCGCAACTGCGGCCGCTGACCCAGCGCGCGGTAGCCGACCGGCTGGGGCTGCACGAATCGACGATCAGCCGCGTGACCGCCGGAAAGTTCGTCGCCTGCGGGCAGGGGGTCTTCGCGATGCGCGCGCTGTTTAGCGCCGCGATCCAGGCGGCGGGCGGCGGCGAGGCGTTCTCGGCCGCCGCGGTGCAGAGCCGCATCCGCCAGCTGGTCGGGCGCGAGCCGGCGGCGCGACCGCTCTCGGACGACAGAATCGTCACGCTCCTGACCGTGGAGGGGATTGATATTGCGCGGCGCACGGTTGCAAAGTACCGCGAGGGCATGGGCATCCCATCCTCGGTCGAGCGCCGCCGATCCAGGGCCGCCTTTGCCGGACCGTAACGGTTCTGCCGTAAGGGCGGTGATGCGGGCGCCGGAACCACGCGGGAAGCCCCGCCCGGGATGCGGCGCGAACCAGCGGCAGCCGCCGATCCGACGGCGTAACATGGGGGCGCGGCATGCGAATCCAGGTCAGCGGCAAGCAGATCGACGTGGGTGGCGCGCTGCGGACCCACGTGGAGAGCCGCCTCGCGGAGGTCGTCGACAAATACGCCGAACGCGCGGTCGAGGCGGTGGTCGTGTTCACCCGCGACCGCCACGAGTTCGTGGCCGACAGCTCGGTGCATCTGTCCACTGGCCTGACGGCGCAGGCCAAGGCGCGGGCCGGCGAGATCTACGCCAGCTTCGAGGCTGCGATGGACCGGCTGGAGAAGCAGCTGCGCCGCTACAAGCGGCGGCTGAAGGACCACCACCGCAATCGCGAGTTTCCGATTGAAGCCGTCGGCGCGCCGTCCTACATCCTCGCGAGCGGCGAGGAGCACGCCGAGGACGCCGAACCAGAGACGCTCCAGCCGATCATCGTGGCGGAGATGGAGACGAAAGTGCCTTATCTGTCGGTCGGCGAGGCGGTGATGCAAATGGAGCTGGCGGGGGCCGGAATGTTGGTCTTTCGCAACGACGCGCACGGCGGCGTGAACGTCGTCTATCGGCGCGACGACGGCAACATCGGCTGGATCGATCCGCGGAACAGCCAGTGACGTCGCCGCGTCGAGGGAGGCCCTGACATGGAGCTTTCGCACATTCTGGGCGTCGACGCCGTGCGCGCGCCGCTGAAGGCGACCAGCAAGAAGCGGCTGTTGCAGGATCTCGCGGACATGGCCGAGAGCGTCTACGGCCTGCCGGCCGAGGCGGCCTACAAGGCGCTGACCGATCGCGAGACGCTGGGGCCGACCGGCGTAGGGCGGGGCGTGGCGATCCCGCACGCGCGCTTCGCCGGCGTCGATCACGTGATCGGGCTGTTTGTTCGGCTGGAAAAGCCGGTGGATTTTGAGTCGATCGATCGCCAGCCGGTCGATCTGGTCTTCGCGCTGTTCGCGCCGGAGACGGCGGGGGCGGAGCATCTGAAGGCGTTGGCGCGGGTTTCGCGCACGCTGCGCTCGGAAGCGGTCTGCGCCAAGCTGCGCTCGACGTTCGATCCGTCGGCGATCTACGCGATCCTCACCGAGAGCAAGAGCGAACAGGCGGCCTGAAAGGGGCGCCGGTCCCGCGAAACGGCAAAGGCCGCGCCGATCGGGCGCGGCCAACAGGTCGACGCGGCGGTGTTCAGCCCCGGCCGACGGCCCGTTGCGGGGTCGGCGCATGCAGGGTCGCCATGCTCTGGATGAACTCGAGGAATTCGTCGCGCAGCTCCTCGCGGGCGAGGCCGAAGGCGACGGTGGCCTGCAGATAGCCGGACTTGGAGCCGCAGTCGAAGCGGCGACCCTTGAAGCGGAAGGCGTGCACGTCGCCGCGCGTGGGGATTTCGGCGGCGATGGCGTCGGTCAGCTGGACCTCGCCGCCGGCGCCGGCCTCGATCCGCTCGAGGTTCGCCAGCACCTGCGGCGTGAGGATGTAGCGACCGATCACCGCGAAGTTCGAGGGCGCGTCCTGTTGCTTCGGCTTTTCGACCATGCCGCGCACGGTCATGGTCGGGCCGGCCTCGGTGCCGACGTCGAGGATGCCGTAGGCGGAGACGCTGGCGTGGGGCACTTCCATGGTCGCGACCATGTTGCCGCCGGTCTCGGCGTAGGCCTCGACCATCTGCCTGAGGCACGGGGTCTCGGCGTCGATCACGTCGTCGGGCAGGATTACCGCGAAGGGTTCGTCGCCGATCAGCCGGCGGGCGCACCAGACCGCGTGGCCGAGGCCGCGGCGCTCCTGCTGGCGCACGTAGGCGACGGCGCCCGAGTCCATGTCGGTCTGCTGCAGCAGGTCGAGCAGGTGGTGCTTCTTGCCGTCGCGCAGCGCCGCCTCAAGCTCGGGCGCGCTGTCGAAATAGTCTTCGAGCGCACTCTTGCCGCGGGACGTGACGAAGATGAATTCCTCGATGCCGGCGGCGCGGGCCTCGTCGATCGCATACTGAATCAGCGGCCGGTCGACCAGCGGCAGGATTTCTTTCGGGACCGATTTCGTCGCCGGCAGGAAACGTGTGCCGAAGCCCGCGACCGGAAAGACCGCTTTCGTGACCTTGCTGCTCATTCTCACCCCTCGCTCGATACTCTGTCTCAAACCCGACGTGCGGTCATCGGTTCCATCCCGCCCGGATCCGGCTAGCATATTCCGAGGCCGTCGTCGCCCCGGAAATGGTCACTGCCTTCCCAGCGCGGCGAGAATTGCCTCGATCCGGAGCACGTCCTGCGGATTGTTCAGCTCCCAGAACGCCCGGCCGCGCGCTTCGACCTCGACGCAGCGCACGCCGACGCCGTTCTCCAGGAATCGCAGTTGTTCCAGACCTTCCCACGCCTCCAGCGGACCCTCGCGCCAAGTTCCATAGCGCAGAAGCGCCGCCCGGCGATAGGCGTAGGCGCCGACATGGTGAAAGACCGGTATCGTCTCGGCGGCGCCGGGGGTTCGGCCGGTGTAGGGGATCACCTCTTTGGAGAAGTAGAGCGCGCGGCCGGCGGCGTCGAACACCGCGGTCGTGCCTCCGACCCTGCCCTGGCGGCGATCCTCGAGGAAGCCTTCGAGCGCTGCCGCATCGCAGCGCAGCACCGGGGTCGCCACCGCGCAGGCGGGATCGGCGGCCATGGCCTCGACCAGCGCCCCGACGAACCACGGCGGCGTGAGCGGCGCGTCGCCCTGAAGGTTGACGATCACGTCCCAGGGGGCGCCGAAGGCTTCGGCGACGGCGGCGCAACGTTCGGTGCCGTTGCGGCAGGTGTCCGGGGTCATCACGACCTCGGCCCCAAAGGCTGAGGCGGCCTCGGCGACGCGGGCGTCGTCGGTGGCGACCACGATCCGGTCGATGCCGGGGGCCTCGCGGGCGGCGTCCCAACTGCGCCGGATCAGGCTGCGCGCCTCGCCGGTCGCGCCCTTGAGCAGCGCCAGGGGCTTGCCGGGGAAGCGGCTCGACGCGTAGCGCGCGGGGATGACGAGGAGAACGGCCAAGCTCAGGCTGGCTTGAGCGCCAGGCCCGGGGCATGGGCGATGAAGAACGGGTTCTCAAAACCCGCCTTGCCGTAGGTGAGCGGCGCATGGGTGTCGAAGCGCACCACGCGGCCGCCGGCGCCGAGCAGCACCGCCTGCCCGGCCGCGGTGTCCCATTCCATGGTGCGGCCGAGACGGGGGTAGAGGTCGGCCTCGCCCGCCGCGACGAGGCAGAACTTGAGCGAGGAGCCCGCAGAGCGGAAATCCTTGACGGCATAGCGGGCGATGTAGTCGTCGGTGGCCTGATCGCGGTGCGACTTGGACGCCACCACGACGAGCGCCGTCGGATCCGGGTCGGAGACCCGCAGGTAGGTGATCTCGCCGACGCGGTCCGGCGCGTGCGGCCCGGTCTCTTCGAGGGTGCGGCCGCTCATGCAGGTGTAGAACAGCCGGCCGATCGCGGGGGCGTAGACCACGCCGCGAGTCGGCACGCCGTTCTCGATCAGCGCGATGTTGACGGTGAAGTCGCCGCGGCGCTGGATGAACTCCTTGGTGCCGTCGAGCGGGTCGACGAGGAAGAACGTCGCGGCCTCGACGCCGTGGCTGGCGGCCTCTTCTTCGGTGACGACCGGGATCTCGGGGAAGGCGGCGCGCAGGCCGCGCGAGATCAGCGCGTCTGCGCGCTCGTCGGCTTCGGTGACGGGCGAGGCGTCGGACTTCGCCTTCACCGCGAAGTCGGGGCCGTCGTAGACCTCGAGGATCGCCGCGCCGGCCTTGAGGGCGAGCTGGCGGCAGGTGGTCACGATGCGGGCGTAGTCCATGGCGGCGGTCTCTCCTGGCACTGGTCACGCGGCTCTACCCTTGACGCTATGGACCAGGGGCGGCGGCGTTGTAAACAGGCAGGACGCGACGCTTCGAGGCGCGCAGTGCAAGAGGGATCGCATGACCGAAGCTGAACCGCGCGGCGAGGTGACGCTGCAGAACATCGCGATGCCGGCGGACACCAACGCCAACGGCGACATCTTCGGCGGTTGGCTGATGGCGCAGATGGACCTCGGGGCTTCGGTGCTGGCCAAGCTGCGGGCGCGCGGGCGGGTGGCGACGGTCGCCGTCGAGGCGATGACCTTTCACCGCCCGGTGCAGATCGGCGACGTCGTCGCGATCCACGCCACGATGGTGCGCGAGGGCAAGACCTCGATGACGATCGACATCGAGGTCTGGGCGCTGCGCCAGCCCTATGGCAAGCGGATCAAGGTGACCGAGGGCCGATTCATCTTCGTCGCGATCGACGAGACCGGCACGAAGCGACCGCTGCCGGAGGCGCGGCCATGATGCGCGCGCTGACGCCAATGCTGGGTGCGGCGGCCTGGGCCGTCGAGGCGACGGCCCAGACGGCGGCGCTGCCGGCGTTGTTCGACGTGGCGGCGACGGCGGAGACGGGCGCGCTGGCGGTGCGCGCGCGTCCGGAGGCCGGCGCGGATGCGCTTGGCGCGCTCGAGCCGGGGGCGACGGGGGTCGAGGTGGTCGCGCGCGACCCCGCGGGCGGTTGGGGCCAGGTCAACGTCGGCGAGGCTTCGGGCAGGGTTGCGCTCGACGCCCTCGCGCCTACGGCCGACGTCTGGGGCGCGGGGCGGCTGCCGACGGGCCTTCGCTGCTTCGGAACCGAGCCGTTCTGGTCGATGCGGCCCGACCGGGCGCGGCTCGTGGTCGCGACGCCCGAGGGCGAGGTGGCGCTGGCGCTGGGCGCGGTCCTCGGGACCGGGGTCGAAGGCGACCCGCGCCGGGCGCTGGTGGCCGAGGGCGAGGGCCGCCGGATCACGCTGGTGATGACCCCGGCCGCCTGCACGGATGGCATGTCGGACCGGGCCTACGGGCTCGGCGCGACGGCGATCGTCGAGGTCGGGGCCGAGCCTGCGCTGCTGGCGGGCTGCTGCTCGATCGCGCCGTGAGCGGGAGGCGGCAGGCGCACCGTGGCGGATGAAGCGCCGCGACCGGGCCTGTTGCGCCGGCTGCGCTGGCTGATCCTCGGCGTCGGCGGGTTCGTGGCGCTGTGGGTGCTGGTGGTCGCGGGCAACAGCCTGGGGCGTTACTTCGGCTGGTTCGTGCCGGCCGCGCCCGCCGAGGCGGTGGCTGAAGCGCTGCGGCCGTTCTACCGGATCGCGACCCCGGCGGGGGACGGGCCGTTCCCGACGGCGCTGCTCTATTCGGGCTGCGACGGGCCGGGAGACAACCTGGACCGCTGGGCGGCCATGCTGACCGGGCGGGGCTGGGCGGCGGTGATCGTCGACAGCCACGGGCCGCGCGACTACCTCGATTTCGAGCTGTGGCGGCTGATCTGCGCCGGCCAGCTGATGATGGGGTCGGAGCGGGCCGGCGACGTGCTGGTGTCGATCTACGACGCCCGGGCGATGCCGTTCGTCGATCCCGACCGGCTGGTGCTGATCGGGGCCTCGCACGGCGGCTGGGCGATCATGGAGTTGCTGGCGTTCGAGAAGCTGTGGCGGCTGCCGTTCGGGCTGGCCGCGCTGCCGGAAGCGACGGTGGCGCATCCGCTGCAGGGGGTGGTGGGCGCGATCCTGGTCTATCCCTATTGCGGGGCGGCGAACCGGGCGCGGCGGGTGGGCTGGCGGTTCCCGGCGCCGGCGCTGTTCCTGCTGGCCGGGAACGACGTGATCGCGCCTGCGGAGGACTGCCTGGCGGTGGCGGAGGTGCTGGAGGCGGCGGGGGCGCCGGTGGAGGTTCGGGTGTTCCCGGGGGTGACCCATGGGTTCGATCAGGAGAAGCGGGCGCCGTTCAGCCTGCTGGAGTTCGATGCGGAGGCGACGGCGGAGGCGCTGGCGATCGCCGGGGCGTTTCTCGACCGGGTCGGCGTCGCCCGGGGGGCCCCCGCCCAAAGGCGTTAATTTTGGGTCGAACACGGAGGCTGAAATAAGCGCCGGCCTCACAACCCGCGGAGCGCGACGCACCGGAACAAGGCCCCGGCGCCCAACCGAAC
>JANOEW010000122.1:0-3221 GCA_031413475.1 Amaricoccus sp. | reverse complement strand
TGTTCATCGTCCAGCACCAGACTTCCGAGCTGTGGATGCGGCTGGCGATCCACGAGCTGTCGGCGGCGCGCGCCGCCATCGCGGCGGACCACCTCGCCCCGGCCTTCAAGATGCTCGCGCGGGTCGCGCGTATCTTCGAGCAGCTGAACGGCGCATGGGACGTGCTGCGGACGATGACCCCGAGCGAATACACGCATTTTCGCGCCAGCCTCGGGCAGTCGAGCGGATTCCAGTCGCACCAGTACCGGCTGATCGAGTTCATCCTGGGCAACCGCAACCCGGCGATGCTGCGGCCACACGCGCATCGGTCGGCGGCGCTGGCGGCGCTGCAGGCGGAGCTTGCGCGGCCGTCGCTCTACGGCGAGGCGCTGCGGCTGCTCGCCCGCCGCGGCCTGATGGCGCCGTCCGGGGCGTCCAAAGGCGACCTTGCACGCCCGCATGCGCCGTCGGAAGCGGTGGCGGCCGCCTGGATCACGGTCTATCGCGCGCCCGAGGCGCACTGGGCGCTCTACGAGCTCGCGGAGAAGCTCGTCGACATCGAGGATTGTTTCCGCCGTTGGCGCTTCAACCACGTGACCACGGTCGAGCGGGTGATCGGGTTCAAGCGCGGCACCGGCGGCACCGGCGGCGTCAGCTACCTCAAACGCATGCTAGAGGTCGAACTCTTTCCGGAGCTATGGCGGCTGCGGACCGAGCTGTAGCGCCGCGGCGCTCGCGTCAGGCGGGAATCGTGCCGGCCGAGCCGTCGGGAAGCGAGGACGCCGACGAAGCCTAAGCCGCCGAACGCGAGGATCAGCCCACCTGCGGCGATCTGAAGGCCCGGGACGAGCAGACGCGCTGTCGCCTCCGATCCGGCACCGAGCAGATCGCGGCTGGAGACCGCCAGCCAGGCGACGAGGGCGGTGAAGGCGGCGGCGCCGAGGCCCATGGCGAGCACGGCGAGCGCGCCCGCCCAGGGCAGGCTCATGCGCCAGGCGATCACCAGCACGAAGATCGCCCCGGTGCAGGGCCGCGCCGCCATGGCGGCGACGAGCGCGAGCGTCGCGGCCGGGCCGACGGCGCGCGCGACCTCGTCCGGATCGGGGCCATGGGCGTGGCCGCAGCCGCGACCGTCGTCGTGCGCGGTGTGGTCGGGCGGAACGCGGCGAAGCCCGGCGAGACCGCGCGCGAGCAACCAGGCGCCGAGCAGCGCGATGATGAGATCGCCGCCCGCCGAAAACCAGCGCTGCGACCCGTCGGCGAGGCTGCGCGCGGTGACGTCGAACAGGGCGAACCCGGCGTAGACCAGGGCGATGGCGACGAGCGCCTGCGCCAGGCTGCCCGCGAGCGCGATCAGCGCCATGCGCCGAGCGGAGGCGCGCAGGCCGACCGAGGCCCCGGCGATCAGCGCCTTGCCATGGCCGGGACCGAGCGCGTGGAGAAAACCGTAGGCGCCGCACATCGTTGCGAGCCCCCAGAGCGCGGCGGTGTCGCCGGCGCGCAGCGCGTCGATCTCGGCGGCGAGCAGGGACTGCACCGCGTGCTGCTGCGCCGCGATCCACCATCCAAGCCCGGCAAGCGCGCCGTTCGCCCAGAGCGCGGCGATCCCGAGCGCCGCGCGCGCCAGCGCCGCGGTCCCGAGCAGTTGGCCCGCCCTCAGTCGCATGCGACGAAGATGCGTTCGGCGAACAGCGCGCCGGGGTCACCTTCGGGGGTTTCGTCGACGCCGATCGAAAGCAGGCTCTGCTGCAGCGCCGCCAGCGGCCCGGTCACCTCGAACGGCTCGACACGGGCGCGGCAGCCGTCGGCCGCGCCGTCGAGCCGCGGCGTCTCGGTGATGAAATAGGCGGTGAAGAAGGTCGGATCGTAGACCTTCACGACGGTGGCGTCGCCCGGGCGGAACGGCGTCTCGACCGCGCGGTCGAAGCTGATCGCCACCTTGCCGCCTATCGGTTCGGCGTCGGCCGCCTGCGGGCCAGACAGGCCGATGCGGCGGTCTGCGTCCCACAGGTAGCTGTCGCCCTCCTAGCCCTCAATCCACTCGGTCTGGTAGGCTGCGAGCCGCGCCCGGTCGTTCCGGGCCAAGGGAGCGGAGCCTTCGGCGGCGATGCCGAGATCCTCCAGCATGAACAGCGAGGTGAGCGGGTCGAAGATCCAGGTCACGCGCAGGTCGGTAAGCCGGCCCGCCGTGTCGAAGCGAAAATCGACGCCGCCGTCGATGAAGACGTGCGGATGCGCTCGAGCGCCGCCGGCGCCGGCGAGGACTGTGAGGACGGCGGCGAGCGCCGGCAGGTGACGGGTGACGCGGGTCGCAACGTCGACCCGGACCGGCCCTCGGGCGACGATCGCCGTTCGCGTCGTGCGTCGGGTGGGGTCGGGATCACTGAGCACATGGTCCTCCCGCGCCGCAGTGCGACCGGCGCGGCCAAGGCCACGTGCCAGCGCGTTCATGCGCGTTCGGATACCCGAGGGCGGCCGCCTTGTCACCCCGCGCGAAGGCGGCGCCCCTTGTTCGGGCGGAGTCGGCGTGCGTAGGATGGAGCATCAGCCACCGGACCCGTATCGAGCCCCGATGCCGTCGCCGACCGCCTCCGCATCCGCCGCATTCCGTCCGCACGATCACGACCGCTGTCGTGGACAGGCGCTGACGGCCGCGCGCGACCTGTGCCGGGCGCGGGGGTTGCGGCTGACGCCGGCGCGGGCGTTCGCGCTGGAGGCGCTGCTCGAATCGCACCGGGCGATGACGGCCTACGAGCTGCTCGATCGGCTTCGCGGGGCCGGGCTCGGTGGCCAGCCGCCGGTCGCGTATCGTGCGCTCGAGTTCCTGGTCGAGCACGGGTTCGCGCATCGCATCGAGCGTCTCGGCGCGTATGTCGCCTGCACCGGGGGCGCCGACCGGCACCCGGCGGCCTTCATGATCTGTCGCGCCTGCCGCGCGGTTGCCGAAACCGCGCTCGCGGCGCCGGCGCCCGAGTTGGTCCGGCAGGCGACGGCGTCGGGGTTCAGTCTCGAGCGGATCGTTATCGAGGCCGAAGGGCTTTGCGCGGACTGCCGCGCGGCCGGCGTCTGATACCAGCGGCCTCTCCGCCTGACTCCGGAAAGGGGGATTCCCAAATCGTTCGATCTCTGACTCTCTGCCGTGAGGGCAGGAGGCGGAGCAGATGGTGGCGATCGCGATCACGCGGATGGATTTGACCGCGGCGGAGCTGCGTGCGGCGGCGGCGAAGAGCCGGGACGCGCAG
>JANOEW010000121.1:0-21106 GCA_031413475.1 Amaricoccus sp. | reverse complement strand
CGGCGCCCCACTGGCCGACTTTGTCGGCGCCGTTGACAGGTAGAAGCCGACTTGGTCGTGAACGCCGCAGCCAGCCTCCCAACGCAGTAATCCCGCACGCTTCCACGGCCGGCGCGTCAGGCGGCGTTGGGGTACAGCGCCTCGTAGATCGGGGCGAGCGTGCCGCTGTCGAACAGCGACGACACGCTGGTGCCGTTCGAGATGTTCAGGATCGCCTGGCCGAACAGCGGGGCGACGGGCACGATGCGGATGTTGCGGGCCCCGCGCACGGCGGGCGTCGGTTCGATGGAATCGGTGATGACGAGGCTCTTCATCGCCGAGCCGGTCACCCGCTCGACCGCAGGCCCCGAGAGCACGCCGTGGGTGATGTAGGCGTGGACCTCGCGCGCGCCCTCGGCGATCAGCAGTTCCGCCGCCTTGACCAGCGTGCCGGCGGTGTCGGCGATGTCGTCGACGATGATGCAGACCCGGTCGCGGACCTCGCCGATCACCGTCATCAAGGCGATCTCGCCCGGGCCGGAGCGGCGCTTGTCGACGATGGCGAGCTCGGCGTCGACGCGCTCGGCGAGCTCACGGGCGCGGGACACGCCGCCGACGTCGGGCGAGACAATGGTGATGTCGCGCAAGCTCGGAAACTGGTGGCGGATGTCGAGGGCAAAGACCGGGGCCGCATAGAGGTTGTCCACGGGGATGTCGAAGAACCCCTGGATCTGCGCCGCGTGCAGGTCGAGCGTCAGCACGCGCTCGATGCCGGCTTCGGTCAGCAGGTTCGCCACCAGCTTGGCGCTGATCGGGGTGCGCGCCTTGGAGCGGCGGTCCTGCCGGGCGTAGCCGAAATAAGGCATCACCGCGGTGATGCGCGCCGCCGACGACCGGCGCAGGGCGTCGGTCATGATCAGGAGCTCCATCAGGTTGTCGTTCGCCGGGTTCGACGTCGACTGGATGATGAACATGTCCTCGCCGCGGACGTTCTCGAACACCTCGACGAAAATCTCCTGGTCGTTGAAGCGCTCGACCCGGGTGCGGACCAGTTCGACCGCCTCGCCGCGGTGGATCGAGATGCGCCGGGCGATGGAACGGGCCAGCGCCTGGTTCGAGTTGCCCGCGATCAGCTTCGGCTTGAACAGGGGGTTCATCGGCGGCCTCCGGACAGGCGAAGCGACGCGACGGGACTAACATCGCCGCCCGCGCTTGCAAAGACCCCGAATCTCGCGAGGATGCGCCGCGAAACCCAGGGGGGCGCGCCATGGCCGTGATCGATTACTACCTGTTCCCGCTGTCGCCGTTCAGCTACTTCGCCGGGCTGAAGCTCGAGGCGATCGCCGAGCGACGGGGCGCGAAGGTGGTCTACAAGCCCATGCAGCTGTTCCGGGTGTTCGAGGCGGTGGGCACGCCCAAGGTCGCGGACCGGCACCCGGCCAAGCAGGCCTACCGCTTGCAGGACATCGCCCGCGTGGCGCGCCTGGAGGGCCTGCCCATCAACCTGCGGCCCGCCCACTGGCCGACCAACGCCGCGCCGGCCGGCGCGGCGATCATCGCGGCCCAGGCGGCGGGCGGTGGCGATCTCGGCGGGCTGGTTCACGGGTTTCTGCGCGCCGTCTGGGCCGAGGACCGGGACATCGCCGAAGACGCGGTGGTGCGCGACGTGCTGACGGCGCATGGCTTCGACCCCGGCCTCGCCGACCGTGGGCTGCTGGCGTCGATGGAGACGCTGGAGCGCAACACCGACGAGGCGCTGCGCCGGGGCGTGTTCGGCGCGCCGAGCTACGTGGTGGGCGACGAGGTGTTCTGGGGCCAGGACCGGCTTCCGCACCTCGACGCGCATCTGGCACAGATCGCCTAGGGCCGGGCGCGCTCCCGGCCCGCCCGACCGCTCCCCGGGCGCAGCCGGCGCGTCAGCCGGAGGCCGTCGCGCATGTTGAGGCCCATCAGCACGAGGTTCGTCGCGCCCGCCGCGAGCTCGAGGCCCTGCACCGCGTAGAACGCCGCGTCGAACGCGCCGGTCTGCGCCTTCGCGGCCAGGAACAGCGCGGATGGGATCAGCACGAGCACGCCGTTCGCCGCGATGATCGGCATGCGCTGCGCTTTCGCCCCGACTACGCCGCCGCGCCGGCCCTTCGCCAGCACGAAGCCGGACCCGCCCAACACGGCCAGCGCCGGGACCAGGATGAGAAATCCCCAGGGGATCAGCGATTTCACCGTCGCGACGGTCGCGTGGGAGGCGAAGACCTCGCCGAACGCGGTGGACAGCCAAAAGGTCGCGATGCTGAGCATCGCAACCGCGCCGGCGACGGGATGGACGATCCTGAGCATGGCGACCTGCCTCCGTCAGGCGACGCAGACGCCGGGGACCGCGACCTTCTGGAACATGTGCGGCGCGGCGACGGCGGACGACGGATAGGCGGAGAGCTTGGCCAGGAACGCTGGATTGGAAAAGGCGGCGCGAAAGGCGGCGGTGGTCTCCCAGACCGCGGTGTTGAGGTAGGTCGGGCTGTCGCCGAGCGCGCGGTGCAGCTGGGTAGAGATGAAGCCGGGCTGCGCCTTCATGAAGACGGCGTCGTCCTGCCAGACCCGCAGGAACTCCGCCTCGTCGGCCTGGTCGAGGGTGAAAAGGTTCACCAGCACGACCGGGCTGGCGTCGAGTTCGAGCTGTCTTTCGATGGGATAGGCGGGGTCGAGCGGACGGAGCCGTGACATGGAGCATCCCTTTCGATATGGCTGCATGATGTCAGTGTAGATCTATCGATGGATGTCAGTTTGACATGATGATGTCAATACGTCTCTATGCGGCTTTATGAGCGAAGCGCAGACAACCCCCGGCGAAGCGGTCACCGCGCTCGTCCTCGACCTGTTCCGGCTCAACAACGAGCTCCTCGCCGCGGGCGACCGGCTGGTGGCGGGATTGGAGTTGACCAGTGCGCGCTGGCAGATCCTCGGCGCTATAGTCGCGGCAGCCTACCCGCAGCCGGTGGCCTGGCTCGCCCGAAACCTCGGGGCGAACCGCCAGAACGTGCAGCGCATCGTCAACGACCTGGCGAATGACGGGCTGGTGGAGTTCGAGCCCAATCCCCATCACCGGCGCGCGCATCTCGTGGTCATGACCGACAAGGGTCGGCAGACCTTCGCGGCGGCGATGCGCCTGCAGACGCCCTGGATCGAGGCGATGTCCGCCGACGTCTCGCCAGCCGACGCCGCGACGGCCCACAGGGTCATCCTGTCGCTTCGCGAGAAGCTCGGCGGCAAGGAACCGGCCGAGTCGGCCGCCGCTGAAGTCGGGTGAAATGGCCCAGTGGCCCGTCGCACGGACCGCTGAAGGTCAGGCGGCCGCCGCCTGGCCGATCAGGCTCAGCAGGCGGTCGATCTCGGTCTCCTCGGTCGACCAGTCGCAGACCAGCCGCGCGCTTATCGGCGCGTCGTCTGTGCCGTCCAGGGTCTGCGCCTGCGGCGACGCGAACGACCAGAGGTAGTAACGCGCGCCCGCGTCCATCGCCCGACGGTGCGCGCCGCGCGGCCAGCGCGCGAAGACCTCGTTCGCCTCGGTGGGATGGTCGAGCACGGCGCCGGGCAGCCGCGCGATCCCGGCCGACAGCCGGGCGGCGCGGGCGTTGGCGGTGCGCGCCATCGTCCGCCACAGGTCGCCGTCCAGATACGCCTCCATCTGCGCCGACAAGTAGCGGTGCTTGGAGACCAGGTGCCCGGCCCGCTTGCGCCGCAGCTCGAATTCCCAGGCGCGGGCGGGATCGAACAGGATCACCGCCTCGACGCCGATGAGCCCGTTCTTCGTCCCACCGAAGCTGACCGCGTCGACGCCCGCCTTCCAAGTCAGCTCGGCCGGCGTGCAGCCGAGCGCCACCAGCGCGTTGGCGAAGCGCGCGCCGTCCATGTGCACCGGCATCCGGTGCGCCCGCGCGATGTCGGCCAGCGCCCGCACCTGGTCGGGGGCGTAGACCGCGCCGGCCTCGGTGGCGTTGGTCAGCGTCAGCGCGCCGCGCTGGGGCTGGTGCACGCTGCCGCCGGCGCGGCCGACGGCGGCCGCCAGTGCTTCGGGATCGATCCGGCCATGCGCGCCGTCGACCAGCGTCAGCGGCGCGCCGCCGGTGTAGAATCCGATCGCGCCGCACTCATCCTCCTGCACATGCGCGTAGCGGTGACAGAACACCGTCGCCCAGGGCGGGCACAGGCAGGCGAGCGCCAGCGCGTTCGCGGCCGTGCCGGTGCCCACCAGGAACACCGCCGCCTCGGGCGCCTCGAACTCCGCGCGCAGCCGCGCCACGACCCGCGCCATAACCTCGTCCGCCCCGTAGCCGGCGGCATATCCCGCGTTAGCGCAAATCAGCGCCGCCATCACCTGCGGATGCGCTGGGCCGGCGTTGTCGGACACGAACCACATCAGACCCGCTCTCCGGTCACGAAGTCCTCCCAGTCCTCCTCGGGCACGTCGTATTCGGGCGTCATCCGACCGCGCAACGAGACGCCGGCCGCGTGCACGCTGTCCGGGTCGCCCGATAGCAGCGGATGCCAGGGCTCGAGCTCGCGCCCCTCGGCGACCAGCCAGTAGGCGCAGGTTTCCGGCATCCAGTCCAGCGCGCCCACCAGGCTGTCGCGGTCGAGCGTGACGCAGCCCGGCACCAGCTGCCGCCGCAGCGCGTAGTTGCCGCAGCGGCAGGTCTTCAGGTCCAGCAGCCGGCAGGCGATCGACGTATACGACACCTGGCCGGTGTCCTCGTCTTCCAGCTTGATCAGACAGCACTTGCCGCAGCCGTCGCACAGCGCCTCCCACTCGTCGCGGGGCAGGCTGTCCAGCGGATAGCGCCGCCAGAACTCCCGGCGCAGGCCGCTGCGGTCGATCGGATCGCGGGTCATCGTGACAGCTAACCCGGAAACGGGGCCGACCGGAAGACCGCGCGACCCATCGCGGCGCTGGGGCTGCGTTCGGCCGAATCGGCTCAATGGCGCGCGCCGGAACCGACCGCGAACAGCCAGTGCGACCGCAGCCGGTGTCCCACGGGCAGGGACGGATGCTCGAAGTCCCGCCCCGGGTCGCGCCGCATCCCCAGCCGCGCCATCACCGCCTGCGAGCGCAGGTTGCCGGGCACGACGAAGGCGACGATCTCGTCGAGGCGTAGCGCTCCGAACCCCCAGTCGAGCCAGCCGCGCGCCGCCTCGGTGGCGTAGCCCTGCCCCCAGTGCGCGCGCGCCAGCCGCCAGCCCACCTCGACGCAGGGGCAGACGGCCGCATCGAACCGCGCCCGCGCCAGCCCCGCCATGCCGACCAGCGCCCGGTCCGCCTTGCGCTCGACCGCGCCGAAGCCGAAACCCTCGGCGGCGAAGTGATCCTGAAGCCGCGCCAGCATCCCGTCACTCTCCGCTCGGGTCAGCCGCTGCGGGAAGTACGCCATGACCTCCGGGTCCGCGTTCATCGCCGCGAACGCCGCCCGGTCGGACGCGCGCCAACGCCGCAGCACCAGCCGGTCGGTCTCGATCACCCGTTCAGCCTGCGGCGTCGGCGAGCCGCGCCCGCGTCTCGGCCACGTCGCGCGCCATCTGCGCCACCAGCGCCGGCGCCCCGTCGAACCGCAGCTCGGGCCGCTGGAACGCGACCAGCGCCACCGAGATCGTCGCGCCGTAAAGATCGCCGTCGAAGTCGAGCAGGTGCACTTCGAGGTTGGGCGCGTTGACCCCGAAGGTCGGTCGTTCGCCGAGGCTGGCCGCCCCGGGCCAGCGCCCGCGATGCGGCCCGTCGATCACGTCGGCGTGGACCGCGTAGACCCCATAGCGCGGTCGGTGCAGCCCGCCGAGGCCCAGGTTCGCCGTGGGGAAGCCCAGCGCCTTGCCGCGCTTGTCTCCGTGCTCCACCCGGCCCTCGATCCGGTGCCAGTCCCCGAGCATCCGCGCCGCGACGTCGGGACGGCCCGCGCTCAGCGCCGCCCGGATCGACGTCGAGGAGACGTCCCCCGCCCCGTCCGCCAGCAGCGGCGCCACCGTGATCCCGAAGCCGAGTTCGGGCCCGAGCCGCTGCAGCGCCGCCACGTTCCCGGCGCGCCCGCGGCCGAAGTGGAAATCCGCGCCCGCCACCAGGTGCTGCACGCCGAGGCCGCCGGCCAGCACCTCGCGGGCGAAGGCCTCGGCCGTCAGCCCCGCCAGGGCGGCGTCGAACCGCAGTTCGTAGAGCTGCTCGATCCCGAGCGCTTCCAGCCGCCGCGCCCGCGCCGCCGCGCCCATCAGCCGGAACGGCGGCCCGTCCGGGACGAAAAACGCGCGCGGATGCGGCTCGAACGTGACGACGCCGAACGGCACGCCCAGCCGGCCCGCCTCGGCCCGCGCCAGCGCCAGCACCGACTGATGCCCGCGATGCACGCCGTCGAAGTTGCCGATTGCGACCGCGGCGCCCAGGTCCGGCGCCGCGAGGTCACGAAAGCCCTGGTGTCGTCGCATGGTCCCTGCACGGGACCCCGGCCCGCCCCGTCGGTCGATGTCAGTCGAACTTGCGGCTCGGCGCCAGCACCAGCGCCTCGCCCTTCAGCACGACCGTATCGCCCACGCGGCAGGCGCAATCAAGCGTGACCCGCCGACGGCCGTGGTCGATGGCGGTGACGGTCACGCTCGCCTCGACCCGGTCGCCGGGGCGCACCGGGGCCATGAACTTGAGCGTCTGGCCGAGATAGACCGTGCCGTGGCCGGGCAGCTGCTCGCCGATCACCGCCGAGATCAGCCCTGCGGTCAGCATGCCGTGCGCGATGCGGCCGCCGAAGATGGTGTCCTGGGCATAGGCGTCGTCGAGATGCACCGGGTTGTGGTCGGTGGACAGTTCGGCGAACATCGCGATCTCGGCGTCGCCGATCGCCTTCGTCAGCGACCGGGACATGCCGATCTCGATATCCTCGATGCAGATCGTGCCGATCGGCAGATTGTGTCCGCGCCCGTCCAACATGCCCTCGCATCCTCGGTACTGGTATCGAACTTGGTCGAGAGTAGTCGAGCGGGGCGGAGCTGGCAACGTGGTCGCGCAACAGAATGACCGATGCGATGGTCGGGTTGAAATTTACTTGCGAACCTGCTTCGGCCGTGCCCGGCGCTTGCGCCGAGCAATGGCCGCGATCGGCGGTGACTTGCGTTTGGCCGGCGTTCCGGTTGATATGCGAGCGTCCACGCGGCGACGGCCTCGGCGACGTCGAGATGATCCGGCGCATGCCGAACTACTACCGCAAGGCCTACTGCGAGCCGGCGATGGATTCGGGCAAGGCGGCGGACAGTTTCAATGTGGCGGTGGCGCGGCACCCGGAGTTCCGCGTCGGCCGACATGCCGGCACGGAACTCCGCCGAGGTGATGGCCTGGCGCGACGCCCACGGGGCCTTCCCGCCGAAGGAGGCGTTCCTGACCGACACGACGCGGGCGCGGTTCCGGCGGATCTACGCCCGCGACTTCGCGATGCTGCCCTACGACGCCTGATCGGGTCCGGCGGTCAGCGCAGATAGGCCATCGCCAGCAGTGGACTGAGCCGCGCGTCCGCGAGGAACCCCTTGAGCCGCGCCGGATCGGGTCCGGCGTCGGGCGTCGTTCCGGTCTCCGCCGCGGCGAGCCCGCCGGTGACGAACACCGCGTCCAGGCTCTCGCCCATCGCGCCGAGGATGTCGGTCGCGATGCCGTCGCCGATCACGAGAACGTCCTCGGGGGCCACGTCCTCGCCGAGATGCGCTTCGAGCTTCCGGCGGGCCAGCGCATAGATCGGCG
This sequence comes from Amaricoccus sp., assembly GCA_031413475.1. Classification (GTDB taxonomy): domain Bacteria; phylum Pseudomonadota; class Alphaproteobacteria; order Rhodobacterales; family Rhodobacteraceae; genus Amaricoccus. Next base: position 13,374 of record JANOEW010000121.1, on the reverse strand, counting down.
GATGCGGCTTGCCGAAGTAGAAGCTTTCGCCGCCGGCCTCCGCATAGGCCTCGGCGATGGCGCCGGCACAGAAGATCCGCCGCTCGCCGACATCGACCACCACGTCGGGGTTGGCGCAGAGCAGCTTCAGCCCCTTGGTCTTGCCGTAGAGGATGGTCGCGCGGTAGTCGGCCGGCGTTTCGGTCCGGTCGTCGAACAGCCCGGTGCAGACGATGCCGTCGGCTTGCTCCAGCGGCACGCGCACGATGTCGAGGGGCCGGCCCTGCGCGTCCTCAAAGAAGCCGAGGTCGCGCGCGGGGCCGATGTGATAGACGCGTCGGCCGAACAGGCCGGCCGCGAGCGCCTCCTGGGCGGCGTCGCCGGAGGAGACGATCAGGTCCCAGCAGGACCGCGGGGCACGCAGGCCGTCGAGCTGGCGGGCGACGCTCGCGGCCGGGCGCGGCGAGTTCGTCATCAGCGCCACCACGCCGCCGCGCGCCTTGAAGCGCTCCAGCGCGGCGACGGCGGAAGGATAGACGCGGGTTCCGTCGTGAAGGACGCCCCAGAGGTCGCAGTAGAGCACCCGGTAGCCCGGGGCGATCTCGTCGAGCGACTCGATGATGCGAGTCATGGTGCGTCGGTTCGGCTGGCTGGCGGCATCCGTCTCGCCTAGCGGATTTCGCGCGGCGAGGCGAGCGAAGTTCCGGTGCGATTGCCGCGCGGCGGTGCTTGACAGCGACAGGGCGCTTCCATATCTAAAGCGGGCGTTAGCACTCCTCGGTGGCGAGTGCTAATCGAACCCAAGCCACCGCCAAGGTTGGAACCGAACCAAGGAGCGACCTCCATGCATTTCACCCCCCTGCACGACCGCGTGCTCGTCCGCCGGATCGAAGGCGAAGAGAAGACCAAGGGCGGCCTGATCATCCCCGACACCGCCAAGGAAAAGCCCTCCGAGGGCGAGATCATCTCGGTCGGCCCCGGCGCGCGCAAGGATTCGGGCGAGCTGATCGAGCCGTCGGTCAAGGCCGGCGACCGCATCCTGTTCGGCAAGTGGTCGGGCACCGAAGTGAAGATCGAAGGCGAGGATCTCCTGATCATGAAGGAGAGCGACATCCTCGGCGTCATCGTGACCGACGCCGCAAAGGCCAAGGCCGCCTGATCCGCGATCACGCCTCGCCGACCGAAACCAGAAATTCACAGGAGCTTCCGTAATGGGCGCTAAGCAAGTCAAGTTCAACACCGACGCGCGCAACCGTCTGCTGCGCGGCGTCGACATTCTCGCCGACGCGGTGAAGGTGACCCTCGGCCCCAAGGGCCGCAACGTCATCCTCGACAAGTCGTTCGGCGCCCCGCGCATCACCAAGGACGGCGTCACCGTCGCCAAGGAGATCGAGCTCGAGGACAAGTTCGAGAACATGGGCGCGCAGATGGTCCGCGAAGTGGCCCAGCGCACCAACGACGAGGCCGGCGACGGCACCACCACCGCGACGATCCTGGCCCAGGCCATCGTCAAGGAAGGCATGAAGTCGGTCGCGGCCGGCATGAACCCGATGGATCTCAAGCGCGGCATCGACCAGGCCGTCGCGATCGTCGTCGCGGACATCAAGGCGCAGGCCAAGACCGTCTCCGGCTCGGAAGAGGTCGCCCAGGTCGGCACCATCTCCGCCAATGGCGAGGAGGAGATCGGCAAGCAGATCGCCGACGCGATGCAGAAGGTCGGCAACGAGGGCGTGATCACCGTCGAGGAGAACAAGGGTTTCGTGACCGAGACCGAGGTCGTCGAGGGCATGCAGTTCGACCGCGGCTACCTTAGCCCGTACTTCATCACCAACGCCGACAAGATGCTCGCGGATCTGGAAGACGCCGTCATCCTGCTCCACGAAAAGAAGCTGTCGTCGCTGCAGCCGATGGTGCCGCTTCTCGAAGCTGTGATCCAGAGCCAGAAGCCGCTCCTGATCGTCGCCGAGGACGTGGACGGCGAAGCCCTCGCCACCCTCGTGGTCAACAAGCTGCGCGGCGGCCTCAAGGTCGCGGCCGTCAAGGCGCCGGGCTTCGGCGACCGCCGCAAGGCGATGCTTCAGGACCTCGCGATCCTGACCGGCGGCCAGGTGATCTCGGACGATCTCGGGATGAAGCTCGAGAACGTCGGGCTCGACATGCTCGGCACCGCCCGCAAGATCTCGATCTCCAAGGACGAGACCACCATCGTCGACGGTCACGGCCAGAAGTCCGAGATCGAGGCGCGCGTCGCCCAGATCCGCAGCCAGATCGAGGACACCACCTCGGACTACGACAAAGAAAAGCTGCAGGAGCGTCTGGCCAAGCTCGCCGGCGGCGTCGCGGTGATCCGCGTCGGCGGCGCCTCGGAGATCGAGGTGAAGGAGCGCAAGGACCGCGTCGACGACGCGCTGAACGCGACCCGCGCCGCGGTGCAGGAAGGCGTGGTCGTCGGCGGCGGCGTGGCGCTGGTGCAGGCCTCCAAGAAGCTCATCGGTCTGACCGGCGAGAATCCCGACCAGACCGCGGGCATCGCGATCGTGCGCAAGGCGCTCCAGGCGCCGCTGCGCCAGATCGCCGAGAACGCGGGCGTCGACGGCTCGGTCGTCGCCGGCAAGGTCATGGAGTCCGACGATCCGGCCTTCGGCTTCAACGCCCAGACCGAAGAGTACGGCGACATGTACAAGTTCGGCGTGATCGACCCGGCCAAGGTGGTGCGCACCGCGCTGCAGGACGCCGCGTCGGTCGCCGGTCTCCTCATCACCACCGAGGCGATGATCGCCGAGAAGCCGGAGCCGAAAGGCCAGGCCGGCGGCATGGGCGGCGGCATGGGCGGCATGGGCGGCATGGACGGGATGATGTGATCCCGGCCAACCCAGGCTGACTGTTCGGAACGGGGGGCTATCGCCCCCCGTTTTCGTCTCCGCACGGGCTTTTCGAGCCGATCGGGACGCGTGAACGTTCAGTCCGGCCGGCTTACCTTGCCGGCCCAACCGAGCGCGGGTGTCCTGCTCTTGTCGAGGAACTCACCCTCGGGATCGCCTGCCCACCCCAGGGCCGGCGTGTCGCTCGCGGCAAGGTCGATCGATCCTGTGTCCTTCAGGATGTCCTCGACCAGGGTGGTGTCCTCCTGCGGTGCCGTCACCACCAGGGAAATGCCGTCACCGTCCGACGCCGGCGGCTCGGCGCCGGGAGCCTGAAGCGGCATCGAGTCGGACGGTGGGATCTCCAGCGATACGGCCACCTCGATGCCCAACGGGTCGATGCCCGCCTCGACCAGCGCGTCGATGGTCCGCTCGACATCGTCCTCGGTCTCGAAGGCGGCGACGGTCTTCATCGTGGTCATCATTTCCATCCTGATCTGTTGCGGGGCGGCCGGCGCGCAGGATCGTGCGGCGCATGGCACGCCTGCGGTCGCACCGCCGCTGTCGAGGCGTGTCGTTCAACGACCGGACCGCGCAATCGTTCCCTCAGCCGTCACGTCGGCCCAGCGGCGTAAGCGTGGTCGTGTGCCCCATCTTGCGACCCAGCCGCGCCGCGCCTTTGCCGTAGACATGCACCGCCGCTCCGGTCAGCTCGGGGGCGACTGCGACCTCCGCGCCGATCAGGTTGGTCATCACCGCATCGGAATGCCGCGCGCCGTCGCCGAGCGGCCAACCCGCGATCGCCCGCACGTGCTGTTCGAACTGCCCGATCAGGCAGGCGTCCATCGTCCAGTGCCCGGAGTTGTGCACCCGCGGCGCGATCTCGTTGACCACCAGCCCCTCGGGCGCGACGAACAGCTCGACCCCGATCACGCCCACGTAGTCGAGCGCGGTCAGGATTCGGCCGGCGATCAGCACGGCGTCCTGAGCCAGCGTCGCCGCTAGGCGCGCGGGCACGGTCGTCGTGTGCAGGATCCCGTCCCGGTGCACGTTCTCGCCGGGGTCGAAGGCGACCACGGCGCCGTCGATCCCGCGCGCCGCGACCACCGAGACCTCGCGCTCGAATGCGACGACGCCCTCGAGGATCGCCGGTCCGCCGCCGACCGCCGCCAGCGCAGCGGGCGCGTCGGCCGGCGTCCGCAGGCGGGCCTGACCCTTGCCGTCGTAGCCCATGCGCCGGGTCTTCAGGATCGCGGGCGTCCCGATCCGGGCCAGCGCCCCGGCCAGCGTTCCGGCGTCCTCGACCGAGGCGTAGGGCGCGGTCCGCAGGCCGAGGCCGGTCAGGAACGCCTTTTCGTCCAGCCGGTCCTGCGTCGCCGCCAGCGCGCGCCGGCCGGGCCGGACCGGGACCAGCCCCTCGACAGCGTCCAGCGCCGCGAGCGGCACGTTCTCGAACTCGTAGGTCAGCACGTCGACCCCCGCGGCGAAGGCGCGCAGCGCCGCGACGTCGGCGTAGTCCGCCCGCGTCACCCGCTCGACCACCGCCGCGGCGCAAGCCTCGGCCGCGGGCTCGAACACGTGGCAGCGCAGCCCCAGCCGCGCCGCGGCCAGCGCCAGCATCCGCCCGAGCTGGCCGCCGCCGAGGATGCCGATGCAGCTGCCCGGCGGCAGCGGTTCAGCCATCGCTCGGCGTCTCCGCCACCGCAGCGGTCTGCGCCGCGCGCCACGCCTCCAACCGCGCCGCGAGGGCCTCGTCGCCCACCGCCAGCATCGCCGCCGCGAACAGCGCCGCGTTGGCCGCCCCGGCCGGCCCGATCGCGAAGGTCGCCACCGGCACGCCCTTCGGCATCTGCACGATCGACAGCAGCGAATCGAGCCCCGACAGCGCCGCGCCCGCCACCGGCACCCCCAGCACCGGCAGCCGGGTCTTGGCCGCCAGCATCCCCGGCAGATGCGCCGCCCCGCCGGCGCCGGCGATGATCGCCACCAGCCCGCGCCCGGCGGCGGCTTCGGCATAGGCGAACATCCGGTCGGGCGTGCGGTGCGCCGAGACGATGCGCGTCTCGAAGCCGATCCCGAGCGCGTCGAGAACCTCGGTGGCGGCGCGCATCGTCGCCCAGTCGGACTGGCTGCCCATGACGATGCCGATCAGCGGGGTGGACACGGGCGGACAGGGCTCCGGGGGGCGCGGGGCCGGACTATGCGACGCCGGACCGGGCCGCGCAAGCGGCGCTCAGGCGATGATGTCGGGGGTGATCTCGTCGCTGATCCGGGCGATCTGGTCCTTGAGCATCAGCTTGCGCTTCTTCAGCCGCCGCACGGTCAGCGGGTCGGCGCGGCCCGCCTGGTCCAGCGCGGCTATGGCGTCGTCGAGGTCGCGGTGCTCGCGCTGGAGCAGTTCGAGCTTGATGCGAAGCATCTCTACGCGCGACAGGAGCGGGGGTTCTTTCATGCGCGCCCAGCGTTAAATTCCAGCGGGTTATATACGCCGGCTCCCGCCCCGCCTAGGGCATTCTCAGCCAAAGTGGTCCCAGTCTGGCGGTCCGAGAATGCTCGAAAGCTCTGACTCAGAGCTGAATCCTGGATCAGGCCGGGTCGGTCCGATCCGTTCTTGCTCCGCCCGGGCGTCCGCGACGACGCCTTGTTTTTTCGCCCACGGCGCCCATTTCCTCACTGAGGGAAGCCGCATGGCGGGGCCCTCCGCAAAGTCGCTTCTGAAGGGCTTACGGACATGACCAAGGTCACTTTCGCCTCCCACCCCCATCTGCTGGGCTTCGAGCAACTCGACCGGCTGGTGGAACGCAGCGCCAAGTCGGGGACCGAGGGCTACCCGCCCTACAACATCGAGCAGACGTCCGAGGTTTCCTACCGCATCACCCTCGCCGTCGCCGGCTTTTCCGAGGACGATCTCGCGATCACGCTGGAGAGCAGCCAGCTGGTGATCCGCGGACGCCAGTCCGAGGCCGAGGATGGCCGCGTCTATCTGCATCGCGGCATCGCCGCGCGGCAATTCCAGCGCAGCTTCGTGCTGGCCGAGGGCGTGGAGGTGACCGGCGCGGCGCTCGGGAACGGGCTCCTGCACGTGGACCTCGCACGTGCGGCCCCCGAGAGCGTCGTCCGGACCATAACGATCAGCCGCACGCGCGGCTGAAGGAGACAACAGGCAATGACCGACTTTCCGAGTTTTCCCGAGCCGACCGACAAGCGCATCGTATACGTGCGCGAGGTCAAGACCGCCGATCTGCCCGACGCGGTCCGCGCCCGCACCGGCGGGCTCGACCATCTCTACGCGATCCACGGCGTCGACGGCGAGGTTTTGGCGCTGGTCCCCGACCGCCGGCAGGCCTTCCTCGTCGCGCGCCAGAACGAAATGTCGCCGGTCAGCGTTCACTGACCGGCGGACCCGCGCGCGCCCGAATTCGCCGCCGGCAACGCGGCGGCGTTGCAGAAGTGATCTATTCCGCCGCCTGCGCCACGTCGGCCTCGTCCTGCGCCGCGAGGAACCGCTCGGCCTCGAGCGCGGCCATGCAGCCCATGCCGGCCGAAGTCACCGCCTGGCGGAACACATGGTCGGTGATGTCGCCGGCCGCGAACACGCCGGGAATGTCGGTCGCGGTCGAGTCGGGTTTCGTCACCACGTAACCGCCGTTGTGCAGCGGCAGCTGCCCCTCGACCAGCGCCGAGGCCGGCGCATGGCCGATCGCGATGAACACGCCCTTGCACGGCACGACCCGCTCGGCGCCCGTCGCGAGGTCGCGCAGCCGCACCCCGGTCACGCCCGGCGGCGTCCCCTCGCCAAGCACCTCGTCGAGCCCGTGGCTCCAGATCACCTCGATCTTGGGATGCTTGAACAGCCGGTCCTGCAGGATCTTCTCCGCGCGCAGGCTGTCGCGGCGGTGCACCAGCGTCACCTTCGACGCGAAGTTGGTCAGAAACAGCGCCTCCTCGACCGCGGTGTTGCCGCCGCCGATCACCACCACCTCGGCGCCGCGGTAGAAGAAGCCGTCGCAGGTCGCGCAGGCCGACACCCCGAAGCCCTTGAACCGCTCCTCCGACGCCAGCCCCAGCCACTTCGCCTGCGCCCCGGTGGCGAGGATCACCGCGTCGGCGGTATAGACCGTCCCGCCGTCGCCCCAGGCGGTGAACGGCCGCGCCGACAGGTCGAGCCGGGCAATATGATCGGCGATCAGCTCGGCTCCGGTGGCGGCGGCATGCGCCGCCATCCGGACCATCAGGTCGGGGCCCTGCACCTCGGTGTCGCCCGGCCAGTTCTCCACGTCGGTGGTGATGGTCAGCTGGCCGCCGGGCTGGATGCCCTGGATCAGGATCGGCTCGAGCATCGCCCGCGCGCCGTAGACGGCCGCCGTGTAGCCGGCGGGACCCGATCCGATGATCAGCAGCCGGGTGTGGCGGGTCTCCGACATCGTCGTCTCTCCTGGATCGGCGCGAAGGATTATATAGGCTCAGGGGCCGGCGCTGTGAAGCGGCCGGGCGGCGTTGTCCTATGGTCGGGGGCCACAGCCGCCGCCGCCGGAGCTAGGGTTGCGCCGCGCGTTCGCTGACGCGGCAAAGGCTCCGGTCCAGCAGGGGCGATGCGAGCGCAACCAGGAGGAAATCCCGTGAACGATCTCGAGTCCACCCTCGATTCCATCCTCGAAGCGACCGTCGCCGGCGCCCCGCGCGTGCCGGGCGTCGTCGCCGCCGTCACCGACCGGAGCGGCGACACCTACGTCGGCGCCGCCGGCGTGCGACTGCTCGGCCGCCCCGATCCGATGACGCCCGACACGGTGATGGCGATCTTCTCGACCACCAAAGCGGTCACCGGCGTCGCCGCGCTGCAATTGGTCGAGGACGGCAAGCTCGACCTCGACGCCCCGGCCGAGACCTACGCCCCCGCGATCGGCAAGCTGCAGGTCATCGACGGCTTCGACGCCGCCGGCGAGCCGCGGCTGCGCGCGCCGAAGCGCAAGATCACCACCCGGATGCTGCTGCTGCACACCGCCGGCTTGGGCTACGACTTCTTCAACGAGACCTACAACCGCCTCGCCACGGAAAAGGGCCAGCCGAGCGTCGTCACCGCGACCAAAGCGGCGTTGCAGTCGCCGCTGCTGTTCGATCCGGGCGACGCATGGGAATACGGCTCGAACATCGACTGGGCGGGGCAGGTCGTCGAGGGCATCACCGGCAAGCGCCTCGGCGAGGTGATGGCCGAGCGCATCTTCGCGCCGCTGGGCATGACCTCGACCGCCTTCACCATGACGCCCGACATGCGCGCCCGCCGCGCCGCCATCCACCAGCGCGAGGCGGACGGCTCACTGAAGCCGATGCCCGATTTCGAACTGCCGCAGCCGCCGGAGGTCGACATGGGCGGCCACGGTCTCTACGGAACTGTTCCCGACTACATGCGCTTCATCCGCATGTGGCTCAACGACGGCGCCGGCGACAACGGCCGGGTGCTCAAGGCCGAGACCGTGCGCATGGCCGAGAAGAACGGCCTCGGCAAGATGAAGATCCGGGTTCTGCCCGGCGTGATCCCGTCGCTGTCGAACGACGCCGAGTTCTTCCCCGGCCAGTCCAAGAGCTGGGCGCTGAGCTTCATGGTCAACGACGAGATGGCGCCCACCGGCCGCCCGGCCGGCGCGCTCGGCTGGGCGGGCCTCGCCAATCTTTTCTACTGGATCGACCGCGCCAACGGCGTCGGAGGGTTCTGGGGCACCCAGATCCTGCCGTTCGCCGATGCGGTGTCCTTTACCGGCTACATGGACTTCGAGACCGCCGTCTATGCCCGTCTCGGCGCCCGCGCCGCCGCATGAGGCGACCGCCCGGCCGAGCGCCGGGTCTTGCGCCCTCGAATCAGGGGCCTTCTTCGGCTGCGGCGCGATCAGGCGCCGCAGCCCGATGGATCATTGCACGAGCCGCGCGCGCATTGTCTTGTATTCTCCCTCGGTGATCGAGCCCGCCGTCTTCAGCCGGTCGAGCTTCTCGATCTCGTCGGCGGCGCTGAACCCGACGACACTCCGCAGGTGGTCCCGAGCGTTCTGGGCCTGCGCTTGATTGCGCTCGGCCATCCCGCCGCCTTGCGTCAGCAGATAGGCGAACACGCCGATGAACGGCACCAGGATCAGCAGGATGATCCAGAGGACCTTGCCCATGCCCGAGACGTCGTGCCGGCGGAACAGGTCCATGGCGACGGTGATGATCAGCCAGAACCAGACGATGAACATGAAGATAGAGAAGACGTCCCCGATAAATCCCATGAGCGTCATATTACCGAAATGAGTCATAGCTGTGCTTCGACCTTCCCCGTTACGTCGGCTAAACCGACGACTGCGCCCTTTCGAACCATTCGAAGCGCGACGCCGCGTTTCGTAGACGACTTCACCCCAGAAGCATAGCCGCAACCGGGCACGTGACCGGGCCGGGGCCGTGCGCCGATGTGATGCGCCTCCGCGCTTTCGATTGTTTCACGCTGGCGAAAGATTGTTGCTTTCAACCCGCCTCCCGGCTAACAACCAGAGCCCTTTGCGCGGAGCCCCCGGAATGCCAGGCGCCAAGCTCGACCCGATCGACCGCAAGATCCTCGCCGAATTGCAGGCGGACGGCCGGATGACCAACGTCGAGCTGTCCCGACGCGTCGGCATCTCCGCCCCGCCCTGCCTGCGGCGGGTGCGGGCGCTCGAGGAGGCCGAGTTCATCCTCGGCTACCACGCCCGGATCAACGCCCGCGAACTCGGCTTCGAGGTGCAGGTCTTCGCCATGGTCGGCCTGACCAGCCAGGCCGAGGCGGACCTCGCCGCCTTCGAGGCCAAGTGCCGGTCCTGGTCGCTGGTGCGCGAGTGCCACATGCTGAACGGCGATATCGACTTCATCCTCAAGTGCGTCGCGCCCGATCTGTCGACCTTCCAGACCTTTTTGACCGAGCACCTGACCGCCGCCCCGAACGTCGCCTCGGTGCGCACCAGTCTCGTGATCCGCTGCGCCAAGGACGAGCCCGCGGTGCCCTTCGACGTCTACGAGGCGCGGGCGCGGGCACGGGACTGACCCCGCGCCGGCGCGGCGTCCGCCGGGTCAACCGCAGGATCGTCCTGCCTTCGGACCGAAAAGGCGAGGCCCCTGTGGGGCCTCGTCAGGTCCGTCGCCTGGAGCCCATGGCGGACGGCGAGGGGGGCGCCGCCTGGACTGTCGCTCGTAATCGGGCCGCGCCGGCCCGGCTGGCGCGGAAACGCGCCTGCCCCGGGCGGGCAGGCGCGGCTCGATTTGTCGACGGACAAATCGGGCGGGATCGCGGCAGCGGTTCGCCTCAGCCGGATACGGCCGAACGGATCATCCGTTTGTTTCAGTTGTCCATAAAAGTCAGATACTTGTCGAATATTCACGCTGAATGCCCGATCACGGACCCAGTGCGATCGCCGAGATCATCCGTCCGTAGTCGGCTTCGCCGGCGCGGGTCGTGCGGCGGTAGGAGAAAAACCGCCCGGGCTCGGAATAGGTGCAGGCCCCGATCCAGCCGGCTTCCGCCACCCCCGCCGCGCGCAGCCGGCCCAGCACGAAGCCCGGCAGATCGAACCGGTAGCGGTCGCCCGCCCCGTTGACGAAGTAACGCCGGTGCTCGGGGTCCGCGTCGGCGAAGCGCTCCAGGAACTCCGGGCCGACCTCGTAGGCGCGCTGGCTGATCGTCGGCCCGACCGCGGCGCGCACGCGCCCGGTGCGGGCCCCGAGATCTTCCATGGCCGCAAGCGTCGCCTCGAGCACGCCGTCGAGCGCGCCGCGCCAGCCGGCATGCGCCACGCCGATCACCCCGGCCTCGGGATCGTGGAACAGAACCGGCGCGCAGTCGGCGGTCAGCACGCTGAGCGCGACGCCACGGCGTCCGGTGACGGCGGCGTCGGCGCGGGGCCGCTCGGTCCAGCCTTCCGGTCCGGCGACGACGACTTCGGCGGAATGGACCTGGTGGAGCGACAGCAGCCGGTCCGGCGCGACCTCGAGCGCGGCGGCGACCCGGGCGCGGTTCATCCGCACCGCCTCGACCTGATCGCCCGAGCCGGGGCCGCAGTTCAGTCCCTGATAGATCCCCGACGAGGCGCCGCCGCGCCGGGCGAAAAAGCCGTGCCGCGCCCCCGCGAGCAGATCGGATGTGAGGATTTCAAGCGTCATCGACGTCAGGGCCATCACCCTCGAACCCCGGCGGCGGTCCCGCGTCCGGGGGGACGAGCGCCAGCGCCTTGAACAGCGTTCCCATTTCCGCCGGGTCGGTCAAGCGCCGAAGTTCGCCCGCGATCCGCGCCGCCGTCTCCGGCCCGCGCCCCCGGGCGAGCCGCTCGGCGCGCATGCCGATCCCCAGCCGCCCGAGCAGCAGGCCCTGCGGAACCGGACCGAAGGCGCGGGCGGGGACCGCCGCCTCCGCCAGCGCGCAAAAGCGCACGTGGGCGGTCAGATCGTGGGTCCCGGGCGCGGCGAGCGGATCGGCCGGGGCATGGCCGCGCAGCGCCTGCAGCGTGTCGCCGGTCCCGTCCCAGGCGCCGTAGTCGAGAATCAGCGCCGCAATGCCGTCGGCGGCGATGCGCGCGCCGAGCGCACGCGCCATGGCTTCGCCGACTTCGCCGACTTCGACCAGCACGCCGTCGGGCAGCAGCGGAAAGCGCCGGTCGAGTCCGGCGTCGATGCGGACCTGGCCGAAACCGAAGCCGAGTCGGTCGCCGTCCAGACCGACGCGCCGCTCCTGCCAACCCGGGTCGGCGCGGCGGAACTGGCGGATCGGCAAGGCGTCGAACACCTCGTTGGCCACGACCAGCAGCGGCCCGGCCGGCAGATCCTCGACCCGCGCCGCCCAGCGCGGCGCGAAGCCGCCGAGCCGCGCTGCCTGGGCGACGCGAAGGGCGGGGCTGGTCTCGACCAGCCAGAGCCGCGCCGCGTCGAGAAAGTCCGGCGCGGCGCCGGCGGCGCGCAGCGCATCGACCATCAGCGTGCCGCGACCGGGCCCGAGTTCGGCGAGCACGAACGGCGCGGGCCCGCCGCGGTCGCGCCAGACCTGCACCAGCCAGGCGCCGATCAGCTCGCCGAACATCTGGCTCACCTCCGGCGCGGTCGTGAAGTCCCCGGTCACGCCGAACGGATCGCGGCTCGCGTAGTAGGCGGCGACGGCCGGCGCCATCAGCTCGGCGACGCCGATCGGCCCCTCGGCGGCGATGCGGGCGCGCAGCCGGGCCACGAGCCCGGTCACGCCCGCCGCGACGTCCAGGCGAGCAGCGCGATCCCCGCGGCGAGCATCGGCAGCGACAGAAGCTGACCCATGGTCAGGCCCCAGTCGCCGCCGAAGCGCAGCACGTGGCCGGCCGGGTTCGCCGCCGTGACGAACTGCGCGTCCGCCTGGCGGACCCCCTCGACCGACACGCGCGCGAGACCGTAGCCGGCGAGGAACAGCCCGATCACCCGCCCCCGCGTCTTGAGCGCGCCGCGGCGGATCGCGAGGAACAGCAGCAGACCGAGCGCCGCGCCCTCGAGGCCGGCCTGGTAGAGCTGCGACGGGTGGCGGGCGCAGGGTTCCGCCCAATCGGCGGGGCAGTCGGCCCCGGGGAAGACCACGCCCCATGGCAGGGTCGTCGGCCGGCCCCAGAGCTCGCCGTTCACGAAGTTCGCGAGCCGGCCGAAGAAGATGCCGATCGGCGCGGCCGCCGCCACCGCGTCGCCGAGGCGCAGCGCGTCGAAGCCGTTGCGAAACGCGAACCCGCTCACCGCGGCGACCACCCCGAGCAGGCCGCCGTGAAACGACATGCCGCCCTTCCAGACCGCCAGGATCTCGGCGGGGTTCGCGGCGAAGTAGGCGGGCTGATAGAACAGCACGAATCCGAGCCGGCCGCCGAGGATCACGCCGAGCACCATCCAGGTCAAAAGGTCTTCGGCCCGGCCCGCCGGCATCGGGCTGGCCCCGCCCCAGAGCACGGGCCGGGCGCACAGCCAGGCCACGTAGCGCCAGCCGAGAACCAGCCCGGAGATGTAGGCCAGCGCGTACCAGCGGAGCGCGAGTTCCACCCCGAAGACGTCGATCGAGATCAGGACCGGGTCGATGGCGGGGAACGCGATCGCGAGGAACATGAGGACGGCCCGTCAGCTGTGTCGCCTGCTTCGGGGCGGAACGTGGCGTTGTCAAGCTGAGCCGGGCCGGGCCGGCGCGAGGCTTGGCAAGTCCGCTCGCACAACCCATATTTCCACATACAGACCCAGGAGGCGACCGATGCAGACCCGCGGCAAGCTTTTCGATGACATCTCGCAGCTGATGACCAACGCCATGGGCGTGGCCCAAGGCGCCAAGGTCGAGGCCGAGACAGCGATGAAGGGCATGATGGACCGCTGGCTCGCCGACCGCAATCTCGTCACTCGCGACGAATTCGACGCGGTGCGCGCGATGGCGCAGAAGGCCCGCGAGGAAAACGAGACGCTCAAGGCGCGGATCGAGGCGCTGGAGGCCAAGCGCAAGGGCAAGGCCACGGAGGCCTGAAACCCTTCGTTAACGACCTGCGGTTTTGTGACAAAGGAT
>JANOEW010000120.1:0-8320 GCA_031413475.1 Amaricoccus sp. | reverse complement strand
GGGTGGGACACCTCCACCCCCCGCCCGCGGCGCGCCCGCCGCGGCAGCTCGAACCACAGACCCACGGCGAGCGGGATCGCGAGGCAGATCGCGAGCTTCATGAGGCAGAGCCAGATCGCGCGGCCGAGCGCGCGCGGCTGCAGCCGCGAAATCGCGACACCGAGGGTGATCAGCATCAGCGGGATCGCCATCTGGCCGACGAGGTCGAGCGAGGCGCCGACCACCGGCGGCACGCTCCAGCCCATGGCGAGGAACAGCGATCCGAGCACCGTGCCCCAGACCAGCGGCTCGCGGATCGCGGTCAGCGGGCTGCCGCCGCCGGCCACCACCCAGACGCCGAAGGTGAACGACAGGATCGCCATGACCGCGAAAATCACCACCGCCATGTCGAAGCCGACCTGACCGAAGGCGAACAGCGCGATGGGCAGGCCGAGATTGCCGGTGTTGCCGAAGGTGATCGGCGCCCAGAAGGTCGCGACGTCGAGGTCGAGCAGCCGCACCACGGCGAACGCCACCGCGCCGACCGCGACATAGGCGACGAGCGCGGCCAGAACCGTGTCGCGCAGCAGGGCGGGGTCGACCTCGGAGCGCATCAGCGCCATGAAGATCAGGCAGGGGATCGACAGCGTCATCGCCAGGCGCGAGACGAACTCGACGTCGTAGTTCCACCCCAGGCCGCGCACCCAGGCATAGCCGATGGCGGCGAGCAGAAAGACCGGCGCGACGATCTGGACGACCTGGAGGACGAGGCTCATCGAGTCGGGGCGCGGCGGTTTACTGCGGTGCAGCATCGGTCCGGCGCCCGTGTGGACAGGCGGCGCGGCGACCTATATGATAAGGGTCGTAGTTTGTTGCGGTCGTGCGGGTCATGGATACGTCTTCGGCGAAATTCGCCCTCGGTCAGGTGGTGCGGCATCGTATCCATCCGTTTCGCGGCGTCATCTTCGACGTCGATCCGAGCTTCAACAACACCGACGAATGGTGGGAGTCGATCCCCGAAGAAAGCCGGCCGCGCAAGGACCAGCCGTTCTACCACCTGCTCGCCGAGAACGAGACCACCTACTACGTCGCCTATGTCTCGGAGCAGAACCTGGTGCGCGACGACAGCGGCGAGCCGGTGGACCATCCGGAGGTGGCCGAGATGTTCGGTCCGCTCGACGAGGGCGGGCGCTACGTGGTCGAGGGCCACCTGCACTGACCGTCAGTAGCCCAGTGCGCAGCCGTCCTTGCGCGGGTCGGAGGCGCCGATGAGCACCCCCGCCTCGGCGTCGATCACGATCGCCTGCGCCCCGCCCAGCGGCGTCTCGCAGCGCTCGACGCGGTGGCCGCGGGCGGCGAGCGCGTCGGCCACGCCGAGGCGATAGCCGGTTTCGAGCCGCAGGACGTCGAAGTCGGCGAAGCTGCGCGTCGCGTCGATGGCCGCCTGCGGGTCCATACCGAAATCGAGCATGTTCGAGATCAGCCGGACGTGGCCCGTCGGCTGGTAGGCGCCGCCCATCACCCCGAACGGCATCACCAGCCGGTCGTCGCGGCGCAACATGGCCGGAATGATGGTGTGCAGCGGCCGCTTGCCGCCGCCGGCTTCGTTGGGATGGCCCGGGGCGAGGGTGAAGCCGGCGCCGCGGTTCTGGAAGTTGATCCCGAACCGGGCCGAGGCGAGGCCCGAGCCAAAGCCATGATAGATCGAATAGATCAGCGAGACGGCCATGCGGTCGCGATCGACCACCGTGACGTAGACCGTGTCGCGGTGCACGGCCTCGGCCGCCCGTGCTGGGGCGGACAGGGCCCGGTCGGGATCGATCAGCGCGGCGAGGCGGACGGCGGTCTCGGGGGCCAGCATGTGCGCCAGCCGGACGCCGGGCGCTTCGGCGTCGGCGACGAAACGGTCGCGGGCGTCGTAGGCGAGCTTGGCGGCTTCGGCTTCGAGATGGGCGCGGTCGGCCCCGAGCGGGTCGAGCGCCGAGAGATCGAACTGCGCGAGAATCGCCGCCATCAGGATCGCGGTCGCGCCCTGGCCGTTCGGCGGCAGCTCGACCAGTTCGTGGTCGCGGTAGGCGCCGGCGATCGGGTCGACCCAATCGCAGGCCGTGGCGGCGAAATCCTCGAGCGTGTGGGTTCCGCCGAGCGCACGCAGGCTCGCCACCATGTCCGCGGCGACCTCGCCCGCGTAGAACCCGGCGCGGCCCTCGCGGACGATCCGGCGCAGCACCTCGGCCTGGCCGGCGGCGCGAAACGTCTGGCCGGGGCGGGGCGCCGCGCCGGCCAGCAGGTAGAAGCGGCGGGCGTCGCCGTGCAGCTGATCAGCCGCCGCGGCCCAGTCGAACGCGGTGCGGGGCGCGACCGCGACCCCTTCGTCAGCATAGCGGATGGCCGGCGCGAGGCTGGCCGCGAGGCCGAGCCGACCCCACTCGGCGGCGAGGCGCACGAAGGCGTCGACGGCGCCGGGAACGGTGACGGCGGCGGCGGCATAGGGCGGCATCGCGACGTGGCCCTGCCCACGCAGGGATACCGGGTCGAGTCCCTTCGGGGCGCGGCCCGAGCCGTTCAGCCCGAGGATGCGCTCCTCGCCGGGAGGCTTCAGCAGCACGAAGACGTCGCCGCCGAGTCCCGCGCTCGGCGGTTCGCAAAGCCCGAGCAGCGCCGCCGCCGCCGCGATCGCGGCGTCCACCGCGTTGCCGCCGTCCTGCAGCAGGCGCAGCGCGACCTGCGCCGCGAGCGGATGCGACGTCGCGCAGATCCCGTTCGCCGCGTAGACGAGCGAGCGGCCGGGGCTCTGGAAATCTCGCATGGGGGCTTTCGGCAGGAACCGAGCGGTTCGGGATGCCATTCAATCGGCCCGCCCGAGGCTTGGCAACCTTGATTCGGTCGGGCGCTTGCCAAGGGCGGCCCGCGCCGTCATGGTCGGGATATGGTTCACAGCGCCGAGATCGCCCCGTTCCCGAGCCTTCCCGAAAAGGTCAGCTTCCACCGGCGGGAACTCTCGATGATCCTGGGGCTCTACGGCCGGATGGTCGCTGCGGGTCTCTGGCGCGACTACGGCATCTCGATGCTGCGCGACGCGGCGGTGTTCACGGTGTTCCGCCATTCCGCCGAGCATCCGCTCTACCGCATCGAGAAGCGGCCGCGCCTCGCGGGGCGGCAGGGCGAATACGCGGTGATCGCCATGGACGGCCGGGTGCTGCGCCGCGGCGCCGACCTGCGCCAGGTGCTGCGGGTGCTGGAGACCAAGCTGATCCGGCCGGTCTGATCACCAGCGGCGAATGTGCGACTCCGAGCGGGCCCCGGGGCCGGTTGGCCGAGACCAACTGACGCCCGGGCCGCGCCGCCTTATTCGGCGGTGAGCAGCGGTGGTTTCTTCACCGCGATCCGCGGCGCGCTGGCCGGTTCGATCTTCAGCGCGAGTTCGCCGTCCTTTACGGCGACCTGAACCAGGCCGCCCTTGGTCAGCTTTCCGAACAGAAGCTCCTCGGCGAGCGGCTTCTTGATCGATTCCTGGATCACCCGGCCCAGCGGCCGCGCGCCCATCTTGTCGTCGTAGCCCTTGTCGGCGAGCCAGGCGGCGGCTTCCGCCGTGAGATCGATCTGGACGTTGCGGTCCATCAGCTGCGCCTCGAGCTGAAGCACGAACTTCTCGACCACCTGGAGGATGACCTCCTTCGGCAGCGGCGCGAAGCTGATGATCGCGTCGAGCCGGTTGCGGAACTCCGGAGTGAAGAGTTTCTCGACCGCGATCGCGTCCTCGCCCTCGCGTCGCGACCGGCCGAAGCCGAGCGCTTCCTTCGCCTGTTCCGCGGCGCCGGCGTTCGAGGTCATGATCAGCACGACGTTGCGGAAGTCCACCGTCCGGCCGTTGTGGTCGGTCAGCTTGCCGTGGTCCATCACCTGCAACAGGATGTTGTAGACGTCCGGATGCGCCTTCTCCATCTCGTCGAGCAGCAACACGCAGTGCGGGTGCTGGTCGACGCCGTCGGTCAGGAGCCCGCCCTGGTCGAAGCCGACATAGCCCGGCGGCGCGCCGATCAGCCGGCTGACGGTGTGCTTCTCCATGTATTCCGACATGTCGAAGCGCAGCAGTTCCTCCCCGTGCTTGTCGGCGAGCTGCTTGGCCACCTCGGTCTTGCCCACGCCGGTCGGGCCAGTGAACAGGTAGTTGCCGATCGGCTTCTCTGGCTCGCGCAGCCCCGCGCGGCTCAGCTTGATCGCCGAGGCGAGCGCGCCGATCGCGGCGTCCTGGCCGAACACCACGCGCTTCAGCGCGGCCTCGAGGTCCTTCAGCACCTCGGCGTCGTCCTTGGATACCGACTTCGGCGGGATGCGGGCGATCTTGGCGACGACCGCCTCGATTTCCTTCGAGGTGATGGTCTTGCGCCGCCGGCTCTCGGGCAACAGGTGCTGCGCGGCGCCGGCCTCGTCGATCACGTCGATCGCCTTGTCGGGCAACTTGCGGTCATGGATGTAGCGCGCCGAAAGGTCGACCGCCGAGCGAATCGCGTCGGCGGTGTAGCGCACGTCGTGGTGGTCCTCGAAATAGGGTTTCAGGCCCTTGAGGATCTTGAACGCGTCCTCGATCGTCGGTTCGTTCACGTCGATCTTCTGGAACCGCCGCGCCAGCGCGCGGTCCTTCTCGAAATGCTGGCGGTATTCCTTGTAGGTGGTCGAGCCCATGCAGCGCAGGGTACCGGACTGGAGCGCGGGTTTGAGCAGGTTCGAGGCGTCCATCGCGCCCCCGGAGGTGGCTCCGGCGCCGATCACGGTGTGAATCTCGTCGATGAACAGGATCGCGTTCGGGTGCGCCTCGAGCTCCTTCATCACCGCCTTCAGCCGCTCCTCGAAGTCGCCGCGGTAGCGGGTTCCGGCAAGCAGCGCGCCCATGTCGAGCGCAAATATCGTGGTGTCGGCCAGCACGCCCGGCGTCTCGCCGTCGACGATCTTGCGCGCGAGCCCCTCGGCGATGGCGGTCTTGCCGACGCCGGGGTCGCCCACCAGCAGCGGGTTGTTCTTGCGCCGCCGGCACAGCACCTGGATGCAGCGCTCGACCTCGAGGTCGCGGCCGATCAGCGGATCGACGTCGCCGCGGCGCGCCTTCTCGTTGAGGTCGACGCAGTATTTCTGCAGCGCGGTCTCCTCGGCGTCCTTGGACGAGGAGGAGGTCTGCGGCTTCGGCTCGGGAGTGCTGCTGTCGGCACCTTTCACAGGACGGGCCTCCCCATAGGACGGATCCTTCGCGACGCCGTGGCTGATGTAGTTGACCGCATCATAGCGCGTCATGTCCTGCTCCTGCAGGAAATAGGCGGCGTGGCTCTCGCGCTCGGCGAAGATCGCGACGAGCACGTTTGCGCCCGTCACCTCCGAGCGACCGGAGCTCTGGACGTGGATCGCGGCGCGCTGGATCACCCGCTGGAAGCCGGTTGTCGGCGCGGCCTCGGAGCCGTCGACGTCCGAGATCAGCGCGTCGAGCTCCTCGTCGAGGAAGGCGACGATGTTCTTGCGGAGCTTGTCGATCTCGACCCCGCAGGCCTTCATGACTCGCGCCGCATCCGGCTCGTCGAGCAGCGCCAGCAGCAAATGCTCCAGCGTTGCGAGCTCGTGCTTGCGCTGGTTCGCGTGCCCAAGCGCGTTGTGGATCGCGGCTTCGAGAGTACTCGAGAAAGAGGGCATAATCCACGTCCTTCCGCTCAGAACCCGCCGGCTCGCGCCGCCGGCGTGGGCAAGGACCTCGATGCTTACCCGCCACCCCTTAAACTTCGGTTTTGTTCGGCGACCTTCAAGGGCGATTATGCCGCCAGCCGGGGCAAAGGGCAAAAATATTCTGTGACCTTCCTAGAGGGCGGGCGGCACAAGACGGCTTTGTGATCGCGTCGCGGCCGGCGCCGGCCACGGGCCGCTCGCATTCCGCGCAAGCCTGCCTCGGCGGCGGCTCAGAAGGCATCCTTGCGGCGCCGCAGTTCGGCGAAGACCTCGGCGTCGGGCGCGCCCTCCATGCCGAGCCGCGCCTTCAGCGCCGGCTCGCCCGCCCGCAGATACGGGTTCGTCGCCCGCTCCTCGGCCAGCGTCGGGCCCATCGTGTCCCGGCCGGCCGCCCGCGCGGCGGCGATCGCCTCGGCCCGGGCGGCGAGCGCCGCATCGTCGGGCAAGACCGACTGCGCGAAGCGCAGATTCGACTCCGTATACTCGTGCCCGGAATAGACCCGCGTCGCGTCCGGCAGCGCGGCGAATTTTTTGAGGGTCGCCCACATCTCGTCCGGCGAGCCTTCGAACAGCCGCCCGCAGCCCATCACCATCAGGCTGTCGGCGCTGAACAGCGCCTGCGCCTCGGGAAAATAGTAGGCGATGTGCCCGCGCGTGTGCCCCGCCGCGTCCATGACCCGCGCCTCGAACTCGCCGGCCCCGCCGGCGTCTCCTGCGCGCACCTCGCGGTCGAGCGGCGGCAGGCGGTGACGGTCCGCGGCGGCGCCCACCACCTTCGCCCCGTAGCGCTGACGCAGGCGCTCGACCCCGGCGATATGGTCGTCGTGGTGGTGGGTGATCAGGATCGACCCCAGTGTCCAGCCGCGTGCGTCGAGCGCCGCCTCGATCGCTTCGGCATCCGGCGCGTCGATCAGCGCCACCGCATCCCGCACCGGATCATGCACAAGATACGCGTAGTTGTCGCTCAGGCAGGGCACCGTGACGATCTCGATTGGCATGTCGCATTTCTCCCGGCGGGCGCCGCACCCTTAAAACGTGGCGGCACTCTGGCGGATCGGCTAGGGTCGCGCAATGCATCTCGACGTGCTCGACCTGCGCGCCTTCTACTACCGGACCAAGCTCGGCCGGTCGGCGCAGCGCGCGCTGCAGGACGCCTTGCGCCGGCTCTGGCCGGAGACCCGCGGCATGACCGTCGTCGGCTTCGGCTTCGCCGCGCCGGTGCTTCGCCCGTTTTTGACGGACGCCCGGCGGGTGATCGCGCTGATGCCGGCGCAGCAGGGCGTGATGCCGTGGCCGGTGGGCGGCCAGAACGTCAGCACGCTGGTGGAAGAGACGCGCTGGCCGCTCGCGACCGGAACCGTGGACCGGCTGATCGTCGCGCACGGTCTGGAGACCTGCGAACGGCCGCACGCGCTGCTCGACGAGATCTGGCGGGTGCTCGCGCCCCGAGGACAGGCGATCTTCATCGTGCCAAACCGCTCGGGTCTCTGGGCGCGACGCGACGGGACGCCGTTCGGGTTCGGCCGTCCCTACAGCTTCGGCCAGCTCGAGGCGATTCTGGGCAAGCACAACCTGATCCCGGAGCGCCACGCCGCGGCACTCTACGCGCCGCCGTCGCACCGGCGGTTCTGGCTTCAGACCGCGCATCTGTGGGAGCGTCTCGGCCGGCGGTTCGATCCGCATCTGGTCGCCGGCGCGCTGCTGATGGAGGCGACCAAGCAGCTCTACGCCCGCCCGAAATCGGGGGCGAAAGCAAGCGCGCTCGGGGCACTCGACGTGTTCGAAGGCCTCGCCAGGCCGAAGCCCGAACCGGTTGCGGGCCGCCGCCAGACCGCGCGCTGAGCCGGTCCGCGGACCGCGCGTCAGACGCGGCGCAGGTGAACTTTGTCCCCGCCGCCCGCGTCTTGCCACCCCACAATCCCTCTGCTATCACCACGCCGGGTTGACTGGGGCGTGCGACGAGCGCCTCGTTCGGTGCGCGCGCTGCGGGGCCCAGAGCGCTTGATCGGAAGGGTGGTCGTGGCGAGTTCTGGAACCTTGACCTCCGGAGTGGCCGGTCGATACGCCACCGCGCTCTTCGAACTCGCCAAGGAAGGCCGCACACTCGACAAGGTCGAAAGCGACCTTTTGGCCGTCGAGGCCGCGCTCGCCGAAAGCGCCGATCTTCGTGAGATGATCGTCTCGCCGATCTTCAGCCGCGAGGACATGGCGTCGGCGGTGAAGGCGCTTGCCGCGCAGATGGACCTGGGGCCGGAGGTCGGCAACACCCTCGGGCTCATGGCCGTCAACCGCCGGCTTTTCGTGTTGCCGAGCCTCATTTCGACGATGAAGACGCTGATCGCCGCCGAACGCGGCGAAGTCACGGCCGAGGTCGCGACCGCCCGGCCGCTGACCGCGGCGCAGATCGAGGCGCTGCGCGCGACGCTGAAGGCGCGGGTCGGCAAGGATGTCGAGCTCGCTCTCACCGTCGACGAGAGCCTGATCGGCGGCCTCGTCGTCCGGGTCGGTTCGCGGATGATCGACAGCTCGATCCGGGCGAAACTCGCGAAGCTGCAGAATGTCATGAAAGAGGTCGGATAATGTCGATCCAAGCCGCCGAAATCTCGGCGATCCTCAAGGAGCAGATCAAGAA
>JANOEW010000119.1:0-1898 GCA_031413475.1 Amaricoccus sp. | reverse complement strand
GCCGCGATCAACGGCGCGGCCGCCGCGTGCCCCGGTCCGGCCTCGAGGATCGCGTGGAAGTCGGTGCCGCCGAAGCCAAAGGCGCTCACCCCGACCCGCCGCGGCCCGTCGCCCCAAAGGCCCGGGCGCCGCGCGATGCTGAAGGGCCCGCCGAACAGCCCCAGCGACGGGTCGACCGGCCCCGCGTTCGCGGTGGGGGGGATGACGCCGGTGCTCAGCGCCAGCGTGGCCGTCAGCAACCCGGCGGCGCCGGCGGCGCCCTTGAGGTGGCCCACCATCGACTTCACCGAGCCGAGCCACACGCTCGCCTCCGCGTGCTCGCCGAAGACCTCAGCGAGAGCGGCGGTCTCGACCCGGTCGCCCACCGAGGTGCCCGTGCCGTGGGCCTCGATGTACCCGAGGTCGGCCGGAGTGACGCCGGCGTCTTCGAGCGCGCGGTGGATCGCGAGGCGCTGCCCCTCGGGCTTGGGCGCGGTGATCCCGCGGCCGCGACCGTCGCCGGCCTGCCCGACGCCGCGGATCACGGCCCACACGGGGTCGCCGTCGCGTTGGGCGTCGTCGAGGCGCTTGAGCACGAACAGCGCCGCGCCTTCGCCCATCACGAAGCCGTCGGCGTCGCGCGAGAACGGGCGGGAGCCGGCGCTCGACAGCGCGCCGGCCAGGGAGAAGCCGATGAAGGCCTCGGGCGACAGATCGGTGTCGACGCCGCCGCTCAGCACCGCGTCACAGCGCCGCAGGCGCAGCCAGTCGACGGCGACGGCGACGGCCGCGAGCGACGACGCGCAGGCGGCGTCGACGGTGAAGTTGCCACCGCGCCAATCCAGCCACGACGCGACCCGCCCTGCCACGACGTTGCCGAGCACCCCGGCCATGCTGGCGGAGTTCATCGGCGGCAGCCGAGAGAAGAAGTCGACCTCGAGGCGCGCGATCGCGTCGTCCCAGCCGTCGCCGCCGAGGTCGGCGCGGAGGCGGTCGACGATCTCGCGCGACTGGATGCGCACGGCCTGCTTCTTCGCGTACTCGCCGCCCATGCTGTTGCCGAGGATCACGGCCGCGCGCTCGGGATCGATGCGGGGCCGGCCGGCGAGCGCCTGCTCCGCCGCGATCAGGGCGAGCCGTTGGCTCGGGTCCAGCGTCGCCAACAGCCGGGGCGGGACGCGGAAGGTCGTGGGCTCGAAGGGAGCGAAGGCGGCGACGCCGGCCACTGCGGAGCGGGTCGCGACCGGCCCCCGCGGCCCGGCGGCGGGGTCGTGGTAGCGCGCCGGGTCCCATCGGGACGGCGGGATCGGCGAGATCGCGGGGTCACCCGAGAGCAGCGTGTCCCACCAGGACGCGACATCGGGTCCGCCGGGGAGGACGCACCCGAGGCCGACGATCGCGATCGGCTCCCCTGCTTCGCGCCGGGCCGGGGCGGCGCCGCCGCGGGGCCGCAACACCGCGGGCAGCTCGACGCGCCGGGCCTTCTCGGCGTGCGGGTCCCCGGCGATCACGCGCTGGACACCGAAGCGCGTGGGTCGGGGCGCGGGCGCGCCGAGCAGCGCCGCCGCGTCGACGGTGAGGGTGGTGACGAGGGTGGCGACGGCGCTCACGTGGTCGGTCACGACGACGCCGCCGCCGAAGGTGAAGGCCGCTTCGGCGAGGCGCCGCCCGGCGGGCACGTCCCGGTATTTCGGGGCCCGAGGATCCTCATTCCATGCGGGGTTGCGCTCGATGCCCTTCGCGGCGATCCGGGTGCGGCCGACGGCGCGGCGCTCGGCCCGGGCGCGGCGCTCGCCCATCGGCACCCCGGCCGCCTCGGCGCGCTCCTCGGCACGCGCAGCCTCGGTCCAGGCGTTTGGCACGCAGCGGAGCGGGAGGTTCGCGGTGCTGCCCACGAGGAGGGTGTTCCTCGCGGCGAG